>VXLV01000128.1 GCA_009841405.1 Chloroflexota bacterium
CCACCCCTCCCGCTCCCGCTCCAGCTGGGCGGCGGCGGCGCGGATGCGAGCGTTGGCGGGGTGCGCAGTGTCTTCGTCCCCGGGCGGCCAAGGGAAGGGGAAGGTCTCGAAGGTGGTGGTGGGCGTGTAGCGGCGCGCAGGACCCAGCGTGGAACCCGTATTTTGCGCCCAACTGCTGTGAATTTGCGAATGTAGTATACCGAAAACGTAGTCGTCTTCGCGCGCAATTGAGACGGTTGTAGAGTCCGGCAGGACTCTGGAGTCAAGCCAAACATAGAGTCGGTATTTTGAAGTGAGCGGCGTACACAAATATCTGGATATCTGCGCAAGTTGACCACGCATACCCGGGCAGGCTTCTGCATGTATCCACCAACGCACTCGCCGGGTCTTCCGCTTAAGCCTTTGTCGCGCGGGAAATACGTTTGCTTTCACATGAGCATAGGGAGCTTCGTACTTTCTGGCCTCTTCTAATGTAGAGTACGGCCCGAAATCAATAATCCACATGTTGCGAGGTCTTGTAACTAAGTCCTTTCCGTTTACTAGCGGCACAATTACATCGGCATTCGACGCACCATTTGAGTTGAAATCCTGCTGCATAGTCTGGGCAACTTGAGTAGTAATGTCAAAAGCACCGCCTTTCTGCACCCCAATAAAGGAAATACCTTGATTCTCATCAAGTCTTCTTGCCTTCGTGATTTCCAACTTGGTCTGTAGATTAGAATGAATAGTTGCAACTGGCAGTCCATCCAGAACCTTTTCAGCTTGTGAACCATTGTCAAATCCAATCATTGAGATGCGTACGGCGGCTCCGTCCAATATCCAATCGCGATCTGACCAAGCCATAAATATATCGCCGGTTTCTTTGATCCTCTCAAGGACTAACCTGCTTGTGCCGTCTCGAATTGAATTTGTCGCGAGCAATCCTGCTCTTTTTGCTCGCCCTATGTGAATCATTTCTCGAGCATTCTCAAACCAGTAACATGCCAAATCGACAAAACCGGGCAATCGACCCCTATAAGAGTCTCGAAGTTTGTCTACATAGTCCTCTCCCAATTCAAGTAGCATTTTCTTTACGCCCAGAAACGGCGGGTTGCCGACGATGACATCGACCGCGGGCCAGTCGACCGTTTCCTGTTGCGGGCGTTTCGACGAAACGCCCCTACCGTCTTCGTTTGCGGGCACGGGTTGCGCGTCATCCCCCTGATTTATCGGGGGGACCGAGGGGGGCAATATCGCGTCCTTGCAGACGATATTGCCCTGCAGCTTCTCCAGAATCGGCTCGCTGAAGGCGCGGCCGTAGCCGTTGTTGATGCGCCACTGGATGTAGCCGATCCAGACCACGATGCTGGCGAGCGCGTGGGCGATTGGCGCGATCTCGATGCCGTAGAGCTGGCGCGGATGCACGGCCGGCGTCGGCATCTGCAGCCCCGACCAGAGCTTGTCCTCGATGACTTCCTTCTCCAACTCCATCAGCTCTTGCAGCGCCACGTAGAGGAAATTGCCGCTGCCGCAAGCGGGGTCGAGCACGGTCGTCTCGCGGATGCGCTTGAGGATGCGCTCGCGCAGCGCCAGCAGCTCGTTCGTGGCGTTGACGCGGGCGCGGCCGGTCTGCGCTTTGTCGAGGCGTTCGCGGACGGGCGCGGCTTCCAGCTGCACCGTGTCCCACTCGTAGCGCAGCGGCTGCATCAGCACCGGCTCGACGATGAGCAGGATGTCATCGCGCGAGGTGTAGTGTGCGCCGAGCTGGGCGCGCTTGGCCGGGTCGAGGCTGCGCTCGAAAAGCGTGCCGAAAATGGACGGCTCGATCGCTTCCCAGTTGAGCTCCGCCGCTTCGGCCAGGGCGTCGATGGCTTCCAGCGACAGGTCTTCGACCGTGACGACATTGAAGAGCGTGCCATTGAAGTACTTGATGTCCTCGCCGAAGAATTCGCCGCCGCGGTTCATCTCGTTGAACAAGTTGCGCAGATGCCGCTTGAAGACTTCGGGCTTGCCGCGCGACTGCTGGATGACATCGGTGAAGATGCCGGTGGGCGTATTGCGGATTCTGGGCAGCAGGCCGATGTCCTCAGCGAAGAGGCAGAAGACGAGCTTGGTCAGGAAGAAGGCGATGCGCGTGGGGTCGGCGTTCCAGTCGCGCATATTGTCGGCGATGACTTCGAAGGCTTCGGCGGCTTCTTTGGTGACTTGCTCGCTGCTGCGGCCGGGGTTCAGGCGCTCCGGATCGTCAAACATAGCCCGCAGCAGCGCCAGCGTTTCGGGCTCCGCGATCTCGCTGTGGCTGAAGCGGTGGACGCGCTTCTGCGTATTGGGAAAGTTCGTGTGGATTTCCCAGTGGTTGATGTCGGTGACGACCAGCAGCGGCGGGTTGTTCAGGTTTTCGCGATATTGCAGCAGCTGCTGATAGGCGGCGACCAGGTCGGGGTATTTGTCGGGCGTCTTGTATTCGATGGCGAAGCGGCCTTCGTAATAGACATCGGCGCGGCCGCTGCCGTCGAGCTTGTCGGCGCGCTGCTCGAAGACGAAGGTATCGCCGTCCGGCGTCAAGCCGTCGCCGCCGGGCATCTCCACGCCGAGCAGGCGGCAGACATCAAGGAAGTGGGCCTGGGCGACCTGTGTCTCGTTGAGCGCGGTGCGCGCCCACTTGCTGACGAATTGCTGCGGGGTCATGCGCTTCCTTGTGGATTCCGCGAGGTTCTGATATGATATGGGCGAATTAGGCGAGGAACAAGCCTTGAGCGACCAAGATCAAATCACGCGGCACGAACGCGAAATCGGCGAACTGCGCGGCAAACTCGATTCGCTGGCGACAAAAGAATACGTGCGCGAAGTTGTTGACGAGCAGACGCGCGAGTTGAAGAAAGAGTTTAACGCAAAGATTGACGACAAGTTTGACAATGTCATTAGCAGGCTTGACACGCTTAGCGGCAGGTTTGATGAACTTAGCGGCAGGCTTGACACACTTAGCGGCGACGTCAAAAACTTGAACGAAAAGCAGCACCGTATCACCGGCGCGGCTGATATCATCAAAACCGCCCTTCCCCTGCTGATAAGCGTCGCTACCTTGATCGTATTGATAATCAGCCTGTTGTCGAACGCCGGCGGATAGACTCCCCACGCTTGAACCGACGGCGACTCCAACTCTTCCGTCTGCGCCTCCGTAATTGCAGGTTAGTCCTGCGAAAATCTGGTCCGCTGGAAGCTCTCCCCTTCCCTGGCTTGCCGGGGAAGGGGCCGGGGGATGGGGTAAAGCAGTGGCGCCTCTGTGGCCAAATCCTACGGCGCCACGCGGTGATTCAACATCTCGTTGAGCGCGACCACCAGCCGGCGCAGCTCGTCTTCCAGGTCGCGGCTGATGCCGTCTTCGATCAGCGCCTCGCGGAACAGGTCGCGGGCTTCGCGCACATTCACCTGGCCCTGGCGCAGGCGCTCCAGCCCGGCCCGCACCTGGATGCGCGCTTCGCTGCTGGCGGCGCTGGTGTAATAATCGGAGAATTGCCAGCCGTGCTGGGTGGCGACCCGCTGCAAGCCGTTGATGAATTCTTGCACGGTCTCGATGCTCTCGGCCGCGCCGCGCTGCAATAGCTCGGCGATGCCTTCGCTGAGGCTGGGCTCCATCGAAAAGTCGAGGCTGTGGATATCGGTGTAGCGCGCTTCGACGGCGTCGCGGCTGCTGGGCTGGGGGCGCAGCGAGCCCTTCTGCGGCGACATGCCGGTGAAGATCGTGTAGAGCACGCCGACGCACATATTATGCACGTCTTTACTGTATTGCTGAGGCGATTGCGTCCGGTCGTCATCCAGCCGGCGCGAGCTGTTGAAGTCGATGACTTTCAAGTGGATGCCGTCCCAGTACACGTGCTCCAGCTTGTGATCGAGGTAGACGATTTTGTTGGCGTGCGCCAGGCTGAGCAGCTCGCTGAACTGCAGCGCCAGGGCCAGCCCTTCTTCACTGGGCAAGCGCCAGCGGCTGTTGGGGCTGTTCGGCTTCATCAAGTAGAAGAGGCTGTGATGGCGCGGCAGGTTCTCCATCGTCAGATAGGGCCGCCAGCCGGCCGCGGCGAAGCGCGGCATCGAGTCGATGAAGCCGCGCACATCGCTCTGGAACGAACTGATCTCGCCATTGCGCGGCGCTTCTTCGCGGTCGGATATGAAGCCGCAGTCGTAGAGCTTGACGATATTAGGGCTGTGCCAGAGCCGCGTCAGGATGTCCACTTCGTTGCCGAAGGCGCGGTACTCCCAGCGCATTTCGCCGTCGCGGTCCAAATGCTCCGGGCGCATCACTTTGAAAGCGACATGATTGCCGTTGCGCCGGTCGAGCGCATCCAGGACGCGCGCGTAATGCCCGAGCGCGAAAGTATCGATGAAATTGTCCAGTTGATACAGGTCAGACAGACGCGGCATGGCAATTCCAGCGGCGGCAAGGCCTCCAGGTAAGCCCGCAATGTACCAGCTTTGCCGCTTTTGATACAGGGTATCTTTGCGCCGTCGGCGCGCATTCGATTCTGAATGTCGGGCGCGCGTCGGTTAGAATCAGGGCGGATCGCCACCACACTTGGGAGATGATGACTTGCGGACGCTCGTCTCGATTCTAGCCATTTTGATCGCCCTGGGTAGCGCATTCGTCAGCGCCGGACAAGCGCCGGATCTGGTCGAGCGCGCCCGCCCCCTGTATCCGCCCCTGCGCGGCGCGGGCGAGCCAACGCTGACGCGCCTGCCCGCGGTGGATTCGACCGCTTTGGGCTGCGAATTGCTGCGGGGGCTGCCCCTGCCCGACCGGCTGGACGTCTACCGCCTGGAATTTCCGCTGGACAGCGGGGCTTTCGCCGTGCATGTCTCCGCCGATGGCTCGCTGGCGCAAGCCTGCGACGAGCGCTGGCCGAATTTGGGCGGGGGGACGCAACTGGTCGCGCGCGCCGACGCCGACAGCGATGGCGACGGCCACCCCGATGAGGCCGACGCCTGCCCGTATATCGCCGGCAGTCCCGCCAGTCGCGGCTGCCCGCTGCTATCCCCGCCCGACCGCGATGGCGATGGCGTTCCTGATAGCGCTGACGCCTGCGCGGATCAAGCGGGCGCGCCGGCGGCCGCTGGCTGCGCGCTGCTCGCGGATGGCGATGGCGATGGCGTGCCCGACCATGTCGATATCTGCGACGCCGATTTCGGCCCCTGGCGCCCGGAGCTGGCGCGCGGCTGCCCGGCTGACGGCAGCGGCAGTTCGACGCGACGCCGGGGCGCGGCTGACATTTGCCACGTTCGCGCTGTTGAAGCGCCACTGCGCGCGAGCGGCGACGAGAGTTCCGCCGTTATCGGGCGCATCACGGACGTCGAAAGCCGCGCCATCATCGGGCGCAGCGCCGACGGCCTCTGGCTGCAGCTGGCGGCGGGCTGGCTCAGCGGCGACGACGCCGAACTGGCCGGCGCTTGCTACAACAACCCGCTGGTGAATGCCGAAGCCGGGGGCGCGACCGGCTGCTTCCTGCGCCCGCTGGGCGAGTACGTCAACGTTCGGGGAGGGCCCGCCGGCGCTGTCGTGACCCGCCTAGAGGAGCCGACGCCACAAGCCGTACTGGGCCGCAACAGCGCCGGCGACTGGCTGATGTACCGCGAAGGTTGGGTCAGCCGCGCGGTCGCTGAGCTGTCTGGCAGCTGCGAGAATCTGCCCGTCCTGGATCCGGCGCTGGCGGGCAGCGGCGTGATTCACTTCTGCCCGCCCAACTTTCGCGGCTTCCTGCCGCCGCGCGTCGACGTAGGCGGGGCGGCGCGCGTCGTTTCCGAGTCGCTGGCCAATCGACTGCGCGCCCGGCCGAGCATTGACGCCCGGCAGATCGGCGAGATCGCGCCACGACGTACTATCGACGCCGTGCTGGACGGCCCCGCTTGCAACGGGCCCTGGGTTTGGTGGCAAGTGGCGATCGACGGGCTGGTCGGCTGGACGGTCGAGAGCGATGTCAACTACAACTACTACTACCTGGAACCGCTTCACGGCGCGGCGCCGGCCGACGATTCACGGCGCGCGCTTGGGGGCGCCACGTTTGATTCTGCCGGCGGGCGGATACACAGCGGCAACATCGACTCGCTCAATACGGTAGGGATTCTGCCCGCGGGCCAGCCGCGCCGCTTGGCCTGGTCGCCGCAGCAGACTTGGCTGGCGGCGCTCGGCGCAAATGGGGCAATCCGGCTTTATCGCGCCGACGGCCTCAGCGACCACGAAGATATTTTGGATACCACGCCGGCTAGCGCGATGGCCTTCAGCCCGGATGAGCGCTGGCTGGCGCTTGGCGACGTGAACGGCGGCATCCGGCTGCATGACAACCAGGGCGCGTCGCCGGCGTCCCAGGCGCGGTTCATGCGCCAGTTGGATGGACCGATCCGCGCGCTGAACTGGTCGCGCGCTGGCGACAAGCTCGCGGCCATCAGCGGCGCTGAAGAACTGACGCTGGCGCGCCGCGCCGGTACACTCAAGGTGTGGACGATTGACGCGTCCGCGCCCGAAAACAGCCGCCTCGCGCTGCATGAGCGTTTCCCCTACCCCTTGACCGCGCTGGCTTTCAGCGCCGACGATCGCTGGCTGGCGGTGACTGGCGAATCCAGCAGCGCCGGGCGCGCCGCGCTGTGGGTCTACGCCGCCGATTCCAGCGAGCTGCGGTGGGCCAAGCCCTTGATACCGCTTGGCGGTTACAGCTCGGTGGCGCCGTCGCCGACGAGCGGCCTGGGCGACTTCATCTACAGCAGCGGCGACAGCTTATACGGACTTGATGCAGCCACCGGCGTTGGGCAGCGTTTCTACCATCTGGCCGGCGCGCTGGTCAAGCAGTTCGCTTTTCGCCCGCAGTCCATGGCCGGCGCGGAAGCCTTGCTGGCGTTGGCGGTCGCATCGCCGCGCGGCGCCGACCAACTGCGGCTGGCGAACGCGCTCAGCCCCTACGGCAACGCAACGACATTGGACATTTCGGCAGACGCCGTCGCCTTCAGCCCGGACGGGCGCTATCTGGCGCTGGCCGATGCGGCGGGCGGCCGCATATTGGTCCTGGCGGCGGAGCGCTAGCGGCGGCGCATTCCGCAGTCGCCTCACGGCATATATACTGTAATGGTATTGTCTTTGACTCCCAGCAAAACAGGATGGAGACGCGATGCCGCAATCACTGACCGTCACCGCTGTCAGCGCGCCTGTGCGCGACAAGGCCTTTGATCTGATCGCCACGCTTGTCGATAGCCTCGCGGCCGCCGAAGTCAGGCTGCAAGACGGCGATGTCCTGGCGATTTCCAGCAAATACGCGTCGATTGCCAGCGGACGCACGGTCAGCCTGACCGAGATCGAGCCCGGCGAACGCGCCCAGGCGCTGGCGAAGCGCTACCAGATGGATGCCGCCGTGGCTCAACTGGTCCTCGACGAAGCCGAGCATATCTTCGGCGGGATCGAGTTGGGTTTCCTGCTGACGGCAAAGGGGGGCGTCATATCGCCAAACGCCGGTTTGGACCGCTCCAATATCCCCAGCGGCCAGGTCGTGCTGCTGCCGCTCAAGCCCTTCGCGGCGGCCGAGCGGATTCGGCAGGCGCTGCAAAGTCGTCTGCGCTGCCGCATCGGCGTCATCCTCAGCGACAGTTGGCTGATGCCCGGGCGCTACGGCACAACCGGTATCGCCATCGCTGTCGCCGGCTTCCAGCCCATTCGCGACGAACGCGGCAAAGCAGACCTCTTCGGCAACCCCATGGCCGTCACGCAGATCGGCCTGGCCGACTCGCTGGCGGCTTGCGCGCAGGTGGTCATGGGCGAGCGGAACGAAGCCACGCCCTTCGCCCTCATCCGCGGCGCCGAGGTGGAACTGAGCGATGCCGCACTGTCCGCCGCCGATGTATCGATACCCTGGCGACACTGTATCTATGTCGAATCGCTGACGCTGGGTCTCGTCCCGGCGCCGGCCCGCTGAGGCCGGTCACTGACAAGAGCATAGAAACTCGTGTCATCCGTGTATCATAATTGCCAATATTACATCATTTCTATATGTTTGTTATTAGTTGACTAAGTCTCCTATTACCTGATATTATGATGAATGACAGAAGCCTGTCATCTTGACTTCGCTTGTGTCGGCTTTCCCGCTTATCCAAAACAGAAGCAAGGAGTTGGATCCTATGAAACGGATGATCATCATTGCGCTTTGTCTTGCGGCAACAGTACTTGCCCTCGCATTCGTCCCGGCGGCTGCGCTCGCCGCCGACGACGACAAGACGACGATTGCGGTCTTGACCTTGAGCGCCCAGTCACTGCGCGGGCGTACCATTGAGGGCCTGTTTGACATGCTGGCTTACCATGGTTATGTCGATTCGGAGGAGATCGCTGACTTTACGCAAAACGAGGACTTTGAAGGCGAGCATCTGGACATTATCTGGCGCGACGCCGGTTTTGACCTTCCCACAATCAACATCATGGTTGAGGAAGCGCTGGACCGAGGCGCCGACATTCTCATCACCCTGACGACCAACGTTACGCTCACCGCTGTGAAGGCGTCGCTTGAAAGCGGAATCGAGCCGCCGCCGCTGGTGATTTTCGCCATTGTTACCGCGCCCTACTCGGCCGGCGTGGCCGAGGCGCCTTGCGTGAAGCCAAGCAACGTGGTCGGCAGTCACGCGCGGGTATCGTACGAGGACATGGTGGGCCTGGCGCCGCTGCTGGACCCGGATGTTGACCTGATTGGCAGCTTCGCCACCCCGGCCCGGACAGCTACGGTCATCGGCGTCGAGCGCATCAAGGGCTATGCGGCGGAACTCGGCATTGAAGTGGAAACTGCCTCATGGGTCACAGCTGGCGACGGTGTGGTTGGCGCCGAGACGCTGATCGACAAAGGCGTCGATATGTTTGTTTCGATCGGCTACCCGGAATCCCTGCCCGCGATTGTTGAGGCCGCCAACGTATCCGGCATTCCGATCGTCACCTCGACGATGTCATACCTGCCGACCGGCGCCCATGTCGTTTCCGGCTTTTACTCCTACTATCAAGAAGGGCAGATCATCGGACGCATGCTGGTCGCCGAGCTGCAAGGCATTCTGGAACCCGAGCGCACGGCCATCCACGCCGACACCGCTGTCACCATCGCGCTCAACCTCGACTCAATCGCTGCGGGCGGGATCGAGATCCCGGACGAGTTGATGGAACGGGCAGACTTCGTGTTTGAAAATGGCGAAAGCAGCGAAGAATTTCTCAAACCGGAATACGCGGACCGCAGCGCCGAGGAGCGCATGGAAGAAGTGGTCGGATTCCTGGGCAGCTTGCATTGCACCGATGAGATGATCGCGGAACAGCGCGCCGCCCTGGAAGCCGACGCGTAACGCGAGCCTACAGTGTGGCATAAGAATTAATGGCGCGGGCGCGCCGCATCCCTTGGCCCGCGCCACTTGCCTGGGCGCGTTTCCCGGCGCAAGCGGCGCGCCAAAAGCTTGTGCAGTTTGGACAGAATCGGTCGGATTCGACCCGGTTTCTGATTGACTTCTGCTTGACGCTCGCTTAAACTTGGAGGCAGATGAAACAGGACGACGCTCACGATGCAAAGTGACATTGTTTCATATAGCAAGACCAGCGAACGCGCGGTGTGACCGGAAAAGCCACCCCCGCGTTTTTTTCTTTCTATAGCCAGGTTTCTTAAGAGAGAGGATCGAAATGGACGCAAGCATGATCAACAAAATCCAAAAAGCCAGCGAGTACGCCAGCCAGCCGGAACGCGCGACTTTTGTCCGCCTCGGCGTGGGATTCCAGGGCGACAACAGCAGCCACCGCGTCAGCCTCGATGAAGCGGGCTGGTCTTGCAGCTGCTCCGGCTTTTCGCGTTATCAGATTTGCCCGCATATCATGGCGCTCGAGATTCTGTTTAAACCCCTGCTGAAGCGCCAGCCCGTGCCCTACGCGCCGGGACAGAATATCGTCAGCGATGTCGAGAAAGCCCATCGCTATTCGCAAGAGCGCGACCGCATCCGCATCGTCGAGTTCGACTGCCGCTTCGAGGGCTACAACCGCGACCACCGCGTCACCTACGACCAGGGCGCCTGGACCAGCACCGCCTCATTCTTCGCGCAGCGGGGCGTCTGCAGCCACACGATGGCGCTGGAGAAAATCCTCAAGGGCTTCGTGGCGCCGGTTCGCGCGCTGCCGGTGGCCTAGACGCAGTTCAGACGGGCGGGCGTCGGTTGGCGCTCGTCCGCACCCGACCCGCCTCCACATTTGCCCCTCGGCCAAGCTGACCCTCAGCCAGCCTGCCCGACCGGCGCGATACCGTCATCTTCGCCCTCGTCCAGCACTTCCAGGCGCGGGTCGCCGGGCGCCACTTCAAAAACGGCCTGCCAGGGCTGAAAGCGCGTGAAGACGTGGTCGCGCTTGATTAAGCTGCCAGCGCTATCGTAGACATTCCGATAGACCCAAACATCGGCGCCATCGGCCGAGTAGTCGATCTGGCGGACTTGGCCCAGGGCCAGATCGGCGGCTTCGACGAAAGCGTCGGGCGGCGCCGGCACGATATCGCGGATGATCGGCTGCTCGACCGCCGTGCGCCAGTGGGGCGTACTGTAAATGCGGAATTGCAGCGCGTCGTTCGCGCCAAGGAAGGCGCTCTCGATCAGCAAGTGATGCGGCGTATTATTCTGGAAGCGCAGATCAAGATCGGGCTGCCAGATGGCGGCGTCCAGGCCCGGGCCGGCGCCGGCGTATTCATAGTAGCCGACGCGATAGCCGTGGCTGTTGCGCTCGGTAACGGCGTAGCCGCCGCCGAAAACTGCGCGGAACATGGTCGTGCTCACCTGGCAGATGCCGCCGCCGATGCCTGTGACCGTGGCGCCGCCCAGGATGACGCTGCCTTCTTGATAGCCGGCTTCGGGCGTGATCGCGCCCAGGTGATGATTGAAGGAGAATTCTTCGCCGGGCGCGACGATGATGCCGTGCAGCTTGCCCGCGCCCAGGGCGATATTGCTGCGCCGGTTCGGCCAGGAGCCCCAGAAATAGGTCGTCGCTTCGGACACCAATTCGGTGATGCCCAGTTCGGCAGCGGTCACGCCGTGGGGATAACGCGGCTGCCGGGTCTTGAAGAACATGGCGGCGCGGCGATTCAGCGGGTCGAAGACCGCCGCTTCCAGCCGCCTGATGGTCTCGGCGACATCCAGTTCGCGGCCTTCGCGCGCCGGCCGCAGCGTATTGAGCTGGCCGCTGGCCGGGTCAAAGTCGAAGCGGCCTTCGACGGCGGGTTTGCCCAGCGTGGGGCCCAGAGTCGTCAAAAAGGGCGCGAAGGGGCTCAGGTCGGCGCTCACGTCATAACGCCGCGCCTCCCCGGCCCCGCTAAGCGTGACCTCTAACCCGGCCAGGATCTGCTCACGCGTGACCACCCAGGGCGGCAGCATCTGACCATCGGGCAAGTCGCCCACCAGTTGCAGCGGCGTCGAAAGCGCAATCTCGACCTGCGCCGCCGCTTCGCGGAGGTTCCACTGGCGCGGCGGGCTTTCGTGGATCACCAGGTCGATATCGCGTCGCTCCGACTGCGCCATCACCAGTTCGGTCAGGGCTGTCAACGCAGCGGACTGGTCGAGTCTGCGTCCGCTGTGGCCCGGGTTGACCGCGACTTGCATGCCGTCCAGGCTGAGCGAGGCGTCTTGCCGGTCGCGGTCGATTTCGGTCGCCAGCCGCGCCAGGAAGCCCGCCGCCGCGCGCTCGTCAAACGTGAATGACAAGGGCAGGCTGACGCCGCTGAACCAGGCGTCGGCCCGTTCGCGCAAGCTGCGCCGGCCGTCGTCCGCGCGGCCGATGGCGTAAGCGCGCTCGACCAGCTCCTCCGCCGGCAAGCTCAAGCCGAGCTCAGCCGCGGTCGCCGTCCAAGTACGTTCGCCAGCGCGGAAAGTGTAGGCGGCTGCTTCGGCGCCCGCGTGCCGGGCTGAAAGCGCGGCGATAGCCTCGGCGCGGGTCATGCCGCCGATGTCGCTCTCGGCGATGCTGACGCCGGGCGCGATGCGGTCTTCCAGCGCCATCCCAAGGCCAAACAGCCCGAGGACGAGTACAAGCGCCAACAGCGACAGCGCTGCGAAAGCCAGGATGGCCAGGCGCAGCAGCCGGACGATCCAGGGTGTCCTGGGTGGGTTGTCGGCAGGCGGATAGCTCATCACTATGCTTGCTCGTGACTTGGGGCCGCGCGATGCCTAGTCCGCGGCCAGGACGCGCACGTCGTGCTGCGGCATGGGCTTGGGCGCATCGCCGCAGGAAGTCAAGCGCGGCGCGGACATGCCCGTCGTCACCTCGGCGCAGTGCCGGCCGCCGTCGGCGTCCAGAAATGTCACACGCTGCCGGTCGGGGCCTGACTCGCGCGCCTCCAGCAAGCGCAGGTCATCCAGGCGATAGTTGCGAGTGCGCTCGCGGATGATAGCCTCAGCCGCGCCCGCCGCTTGATGCGCTGACGCATCCAGCGCGTGCCCGGCGTAAGCGCCGCGTCCGCGATACTTGTGCGTCAGCAGGTAGCCAGCGCGCTGATTGCTCACGATCGCCTCGACATCGGGCGGGTCGACATGGCCGTAGACGATACCTTGCGGGAAGGCGATCAGGGTGGCCGCCATGCGATGGCCGCCGATATGCGTGGTCTTCCAGACACGCTTTGCGCCGGCCTGCGCGACCAACTCGTGATAGACCGGCGTGCCATGCGCGGCGCAGCAGGGGTCGTGCCGGCCATTGGTGCAGACGATGTAGAGCTCGTCGATCTCGGCCAGTTCGCGCCCGTTGATACGCGGCGTCGCGTCCGCGGTCAGGCTGCTGACTTCGAGTTGGAGCAGTTCGTTATAGTCGGCGAGCGCGGTGTGGTAGATACGTGGCGTGTCCTGATTGGTGAGCGCTATGTAGAAATTTTTGCCTTCGGATTGCGGTTTACGGATGAAGAGGACCTTGGCGCGCGGCGCGGATTGCAAGTGCGCCAAGTACGGCGCAAACGAACCGCCGGTCGCCGCCGACTTCACCGCCTCGCCGCCCCAGCCGCCGTAATCGGGCAGGCTGCTCTCGATGAGGAAGAAGGTGTCGGCCGGCTTGAAGGTGCCGGCCAGCGTCTCGGCTACTGCGCGCGATTCTTCGGCGCAGGTCATGGTCAATTGCATGCGTCAGTTCCTTGAAGTGGTAATCTGTGTTTCGCCTTAGTCTACCATGCTCGGCGGGGGTTTGGCATGGGGGTCGCGGCAAATGCCAACCACAAGCACGGACACCTATCGCGTCTGACAAATGAGTTCATACCAAGAGGGCAGAAATTTGGCGGAAGTATGAATGAGACGAAATCTGGCAGACCAAGCGAGCAACTGCAAAATTGGTCGCGGCAAATTGAGATTTGCTCACCCTTATGGTAGCCTGTTACAACGTACTGGATTCGACGTTTGCGGAAACTACACATGGACATTCTGTGGGCTCAACTGGTTGATGAAATCAAGACGGATCATGAGGACAATCGTGTTCTGGACTACGGCTACCCCGTACATATTTTGGAATATGGAGGATTGCCAGCACGGTCCGGCGAGGTCATTGTGCTCGCCAAACCCATAGTATTATTGTGCAAATGGGGCAGACTGGACGCGACAACCTTTGGCGATGTCTACTATGCCGCGTCACTCACGTCGCCAGATTTCAGTACTTCATTGATGAAAGTCGACGCGGATGGGACGCAAGAAGTCTTCTTCCCGGTGTCGATTCCTCCGCAAGAATACGAATGGTTTACTTATCTGCAACTGAGCGATATAATTTATCGTGGGGACGGATGTTACAGAATCACCATTAGCGGCGCTAGGTATGGAATACCGGTCCATTTATCGACTTCATATATTGCTTCTGTCGGGTTTATGTTGAGAAGGAGGCTGGATGATGGACAAGATCAACAGACCACCGCTGCAATGTACGGTACGCCGTAGCGAAGAACCGGCGAAGCCTTCATCGGCGTCAAAAGCGCCTCGTGAAGAGGGCACGGTCGTATTCGCATCAGGTGGTTCTGTTCCTACACCGATAAGGGCTCATATCGACAAAGTAAGCAAAATGCGAATCTTTGAAGGCAGTGAGCCTCCGCAACTTCGTCAATAGCCGAAATCTTGTTAGTGTTTGGCAAAGCCCGCATCTAGCGGGCTTTTGAATCTGACAAGCAACACGATACCTCGGCCCCTACGTCATAGCTGAATGAACCGAATGCCCAAACTCTCCATCCGCAACCTGAGCCTCAAGCGCGGCGGCGCGACCGTCCTGCGCGATGTGTCGCTGGACGTGCCTGAAGGCGAGCTGCTGGTCGTCATCGGGCCCAGCGGCAGCGGCAAGACTTCGCTGCTTCGCTGCGTCAACCGGCTGAACGATATCAACGCCGGCGCGATTCAGCTCGACGGGCGCTCAATCTACGACTTGCCCGTGACCGAGCTGCGCCGCCAGGTCGGCATGATGTTCCAGAAGACTGCGCCCTTTGAAGGCAGTGTGGCCGACAACATCGCCTTCGGAGCGCGCTTGCAGGGCGAGACGCTGAGCCGGGACGCGATCCTGGCGCTGCTAGCGCAAGTCTCGCTGGATGCCGAGTTGGCGGACAAGCCGGCGGCCGACCTGTCCGGCGGGCAGGAGCAGCGCCTGGCCATCGCCCGCGCGCTGGCGCTGAACCCGACCTTGCTGCTGCTGGATGAGCCGACCTCGTCGCTCGACCCCATCGCCACCGGGCGCGTGGAAGAGTCGTTGATAAAACTGCGACAGGCGACGAATCTGACCATGATTTGGGTATCGCATTCGATTGAGCAGGCGCGCCGCATCGGCAGCCGCGTCCTGCTGCTGGACGAAGGGCGCGTCATCCGCGAGGACAGCGTGGGCGCCATGCTCGACCCTGAGCGCGGCGACAAACGCGCGCTGGCCTTCGCCGGGGGCGATGAGGCGGGCATGAGCGAGACCGCCTCCTAGCGTCTCCCTTTGGCGCGCCCTGTACAGATTTCACCACAGAGGATAATGAGGATACACAGAGGGCACAGAGTTCCTTAGTCCGCCTCGCCGGCGTCCAGTTGCGCCAGGTAGGCGCGTTCGTCATCGCTTAGGGCGGCGCTTGCCAGCAGGTCGGGCCGGCGCTGCCAGGTGCGTTTGAGCGCGCCACGCCGGCGCCAGCGCTCGACCTCGGCGTGATGCCCGCTGGTCAAGACCGCCGGCACGCCCAGGCCGCGGAACTCCGGCGGCCGAGTATAATGCGGGCCCTCCAGCAGGCCGTGGGCATGACTGTCGCGGTCTTGCGCGCCCTCCGCGCCCAGCACGCCCGGGATCAGCCGCACGACCGCGTCGATCAGCACCATCGCCGCCAGCTCGCCGCCGGTCAGCACATAATCGCCGATGCTGATTTCGTCGCTGATGGCCAGCTCGCGGACGCGCTCGTCGACGCCCTCGTAGTGGCCACAGACCAGGATAAGGCGTGGCAGCTGCGATAGCTCCGCCGCGACCGCGTGCGTCAGCTTGCGCCCCTGGGGCGAGAGCAGAATCACGGGCGCGTCGGCGTCGCCCTTGACCGACTCGATCGCGCGCACCAGCACATCGGGCTTGAGGATCATGCCGCCGCCGCCGCCGTAGGGCGTGTCGTCGACCTGGCGGTGCTTGTCGCCAGCGAAGTCGCGGATGTCGCGCGCCGCAAAGTCGAGCAAGCCGCGGTCGCGCGCCTTCCACATCATGCTCTCCGACATGACGCCGCTGAACATACCGGGGAAGAGAGTCAGGACTTCGATTTTCAATTGAAATCACCCCCATCCCCAACCTCGTCTCCTCATCTCTATGAGGAGCATCCGCATCAAGAGGGAAAGGAGTTTCGGCAGAGGCTTGGCGTGCAGGCTCACATCTCGTCGCGAGTTTGGCGGAAGAAGGCCTTTTTTAGATTGGGCAGGGTGAAGTCGAAGCCGCAAGACTTGAAGAAGTCTTCGGCCACGCTGATGGCCATGATTTCGTAGATGCCCTCGCGCTGAGCCAACTCAACGCAGGCGGCCACCAATTGCTTGCCGATGCCCAAACCCTGCGCTGAAGGGTCTACCGCCAAACTGCGGATCTCGCAGAGTTTCTTGCTGTAGATTTCGAGCGCGGCGCAACCGACGATGCGCCCGTCGAGCCGGGCGATGAATGACGTCTCCAGCAGGTCTTCCAATTCGTCAAAGGTGCGGGGCAGCAGGTCGCCGCTAGCCACAAAGGGCTTGATGAAATCGGACAAGTCGACCAGGTCGTACGCCTCGGCTTTGACCACGCGGATGCGGGTGGCGGCTTCGTTCAACATCGGGCTCCCTAGCATTGCGATACGACTACAGTGTAGCAGTTAAGGGCGCATCCGCAACGGTGTGCGGGGGCGGCGCTGACCAATGTATGCGAATCTTGTAGGGGCGAGCTATCAGCTCGCCAGTTGGTACCGCGACTTGTAGCGTCGAGCGACATGGTATGTCGCCCCTACAGTACCTTGCTAGCGCGCAATTCGCTTTGCTCTGTTGATTCTTTCTCTGTGCCCTCTGTGGTCTCTGTGGTTAAATCAAGCGTGACAATGTCTTCGATCACGAATGCAAAAGACGGACAAGAGTCTGCGCCCGTGCCCCTTATCTCAGTCGCGTCCCTGAACCCGGTGAAGCTGCGGGCGGCGCAGCGCGCCTTCGAGCGGATCTTCCCGGCGCGACGCTTCAACGTGGACGGCGTCGCCGTGCCCTCTGGCGTGCCGGACCAGCCGATGAACCTGGCCGAGACGATGCGTGGCGCCCGAATCCGAGCGCGGAACGTCCGCGTCGCCCGTCCGGACGCTGACTACTGGGTCGGCATCGAAGGCGGCATCGACGATACGCCGCTGGGCATGTGTTGCTTCGCGCGCGTGCACATCTTCGGCAACGACGGCCGCGAGGGTCTTGGGCAGACCGGCGTCTTTTACCTGCCGCGCGAAGTCGCCGAGCTGGTGCGGGCGGGCATGGAGCTGGGCCATGCGGACGACCGGGTCTTCGGGCGCGACAACTCCAAGCAAGCCAACGGCGCCATCGGCATCCTGACCGACGATGTCGTCGACCGCGAAGCCTACTACGTCCACGCGGTCATCATGGCGCTGGTGCCCTTCAAGAATCCGCGATTGAGC
>VXLV01000069.1:0-3551 GCA_009841405.1 Chloroflexota bacterium
GGATGGGGGCTTGATGGGCGACCAGCTGCATGACTCACCTGCATTTACTGAGGCGCAGAGAAAGCGACTTTTAGCCGGCGGCGGGCGCTGCGTCCAACTCTTGCAGGGTCTCTTCGCGCGCTTCGAGCCATTGTATGGCCGCCATTGCCGCCGATGTGCCTTGCCCGACGGACGTGGCCACCTGCCGCCAGATCTCGTCCTGGATCTCGCCGGCGGCGAATACGCCGTCGACATTGGTGCGATAGCGCTGGTCGGTGATGATATAGCCGTTTTCATTCAGGGCGATTTGGTCGCCGAAGACGGCGTTGTTCGGGTCGTGGCCGATGAAGATGAAGACGCCTTCGGTAGGCGCGATGGTCTCCTCGCCTGTGACGCGATTCTTCAAGCGCACGGCGCTGACGCCGCCGCCATTCTCGCAGCCGATAATCTCTTCCACGACTGAGTTCCAGGTGAAGCTGATCTTGTCGTTGTTGAAGGCGCGCTGCTGCAACTGCACGCCCGCGCGCAACTCGTCGCGGCGGTGAATGATGTTGACGCTGGTGGCGAAGCGCGTCAGGAAGATGCCTTCCTCGAGCGCGGAATCGCCGCCGCCGACTACTACGATATCTTTGCCGCGGAAGAAGAAGCCGTCGCAGGTGCCGCAGTAGCTGACGCCGGCGCCTACATATTCTGTTTCGCCGGGCACGCCCAGCTTGCGCGGGTCGGCGCCGATGGTGACGATGACGGAATCGGCCAGGTATTCTTCGCCCAGAGTCTTGATATAGAAGGGCGAGCCGCGGCTGAAGTCGACGCTCTCGACGAGGTCGAACTCCACCTTGGCGCCGAAGTTCTCGGCGTGCGACTTCATGCGCTCGACCAATTCGGGCCCGCTCAAGCCGTCGGGAAAGCCGGGATAATTCTCGATTTCGTGGGTGATGGCCACCTGTCCGCCCAGCTGCGCCCCGGCGATGACGACCGGCGCCAGCTGCGCGCGGGCGGTATAGAGGGCCGCGGTCAAACCAGCCGGCCCCGATCCGATGATGACGACGCGTTCCTTCTTCATCCCTTTGCCTCGCTCTGTATTGCCGCTAAATGTGTGAATGTAAAGCCAGGTAAGAAGTGTTAGGGCAAATCGGCAAAGTCGAAATTCTCGTGGGCGCGTTCGCGCTTGATGACCGCGACGAGCGCGTCGAATTCTTCGCGGCAATCGCCCCAGTAAGTCATGAACTTTTGCATTTCGGGCCAGATTTCGTTGAGGTCGGCGCCGTTGGCGACTTGCTCGGCCAGCTGGGTGATTTTTTCGCAGCAGTCGTTGCAGTCCATGTTGATGAGGGTTTCGTCGGCGGGCGCGTTTTCGATGAAATCGAAGAGTCGCTCCATAGGGTCGCCAAGGTGTTGGGTGGACATGGCTGTTGCTCCTGCGGCTTGCCTTACAGGATATGGACGAGCGGCTGGCGGGGAATCTTACACGAGTTCAGGTTCACCAAGGATTTCGTCGTTCACATAGTGTTGCAGGCCGGATAGCGACGTGAAGCATTTGTAGTCATGATCTTCGGCAATGTTGCGTGTGTCTTCGCTCTCGTTGATGAGCAAGGCCGCTTGACGACTGTAGCCTTCTTGAATGCCGCGCGGCCATGCCAGATCGAGCGTCGCCAGCAGCTCGCCGTGCGGGCTGACAAGTTCGAAACCATATTCGCCGTGCGGCAGGCCCTTGCTTTTCATCCATTCCATGGCTTGTTGCAACTCTGCTTCTTCTTCGTCGCTGGCGATGCTGACGGGTCGGGGATGGGCAGCCTGCGCAATTATGGGCTGGGGCGCTTCGGCTTCGGGCATGCTGCCATGATAGAGCTGGTCGAGGAAGTCGTTGGCCGCTTTCGCCAGCAGCTCGCGCCGGGCGGCGAGGAAGTCGCGGTAGTTCTCGATCTTCCATAGTCGCTCGTCCATTGGAATCCAATGGGAGGCGAGGACGCCGGGGTGCTTGGTTTCGTAGTGGGCGAAGTAGTCTTCGGGAAGTTTGGCGCTAATTCTGCCGTTGCAGTCTTTGGTCAAGAATGCAAAATTGGCGATTGCGTTGACTTCCTCTCTCCCGAACCCTCCGAATTTGTAGAGTTGAGATTTCGGAAATATGTGATGCAGTTCGAGCTGATTTCCGCCGCCAAGCAGGAACTTCTTTAGCTCAATGCCCTTGCAGAAGTCTCTCGCGCCGTTTACGCGCGTAAGCATATAAAGCATTGCGAAAAAGCGTCCGCCACGGTTCGATGCAGTCAAGTCTTGTTCGAATACTCGCAGATCGCGCCGGTTCTCGTCTTTCAATCGTCTGATCAAGTTCTCAACTGGTTCCCCGCCATCAGCAACTGCCACGATGTCTTGTCGGATTCTAGTCTCCACTGGGCCGGAATATCGCTGCCATAACATGGCGTGAATGTACCAGTAACAGAGCTTGTCCAGTGTGGCATGATCGAGAAATGCCCCATGCTTGTCGAAAAACCGCGCCATCGCTACCAGAGCGTTGGGGCTGCCTTGTACGTAGCTGTGATCCAAACCCAGCCGCGACGCCAGAAGAATCAGCGCGCTATCGACATGTTTCTCCGCCTTTGCAAGTCCATCATGCACCTGCTCAACCGTTACATGCTGGCGATCCAATTCAGAAAAGTCGGCATGTCCTGTAAGCAGTCCATTGACGCAGCGCAACAGCCAGTCAAGATTGAAGTGATAACCGTTGTCAGCCAGAGTGTCCAAGCGAGCCTGCATCGTTTCCCGGGCCTCAGGCCAGTCCGCGCATATCTTCGCCAGCGCCAAATCACCTTTGGATAGCTTTGTTCCTCCGCTGTTGACTTGATTGAAAATGTCGACAACGACATCCATTGACATGCTTCGGTCGATCATGGTCTCTACGTGAAAGTTCCGATCCAGAATTCCAGTTATCTTGGCAATGCGGCTTACATAATCCGCCAAGTTTGGGTCAGTGATGAAGGGCTTGATGAGGTCGCCTAAATCCTTCTGCATTACGTCGGTAACGGATACCCAACGCGGATTGTGCTTCATCTTGGTAGGCCCATAGAATTCAAATTCTTCAGTTTCAACGTTGAAGTACAGGTTGAGGAATGCGGCGGGCTCGGCGTTCGAGAAATCCGGTTTCTTGCCGCGGACTATGCCGTACAAGGATGTCAGGCGCTGTTGACCATCAAGCAGCAACTCGTGGACTCCCAGCGGGAGATCTTGTTCGCCTTTGACCTCGATCTTTTTCGCTCTTGTTTGCCAAACAAGCATGCTGCCAATCGGGTATTCGAGGTAAAGCGATTCCATCAGATTTCGCACCTGCCATCGCTTCCAAACAAAGCCGCGCTGAAATTGCGGAAGCGCCATTACACCTTGATCAATCTGCTCCAGAATGTCCTTTAGCTTCATTTTCATCCTCAATCCATTACAGGTCAGAATCCGGGTGATTGTATCACATGCAATCACCCGGCGTGGGGGGGGGGGGGGGGGGCGGGGACCGGGGGGCGCCCGGGGGGGGGGCGGCCCCCCCAACCCCCCCACCCCCAGACCCGCCCGCCCCAGCTCACTCCCCC
>VXLV01000069.1:3561-16657 GCA_009841405.1 Chloroflexota bacterium
TTATTTTATTTTAATTTTCTACCTAAATAATTTCCTGTTCTCAAGCCGTTTTATTTTATAAAAGCCAACCCCTGGGCGTGGGCGACTCACAGAGTCGCCCCTACGGTCGGCCTGCGGCAGCGCTCTTCACCCCCCGCGCAGCAGCCAGAATCTCCCGCGCGCTCTCCAAACCAGCGGCGCCGGGCGCGCCCAGCATCGCCGCCAGCTCGGCGACCCGCGCCTGCTCCGAATCCAGCGCGCGCACTTGCGTCGCCGCGCGCGCGTCGTCCAGCGCCTTCCGCACTTGAAAGTGTGCGTCCGCGAAGCTGGCCAGCTGCGGCAGGTGGGTGACGCAGAGCACTTGATGCGCGCTGGTGAGCGACCAGAGCTTCTCGCCGACTACCGCGCCGATGCGCCCGCCGATGCCTTGGTCGACCTCATCGAAAATTAAGATCGGCGTCTGGTCGGCCGTGGTCAGCACGCGCTTGAGCGCCAGCATGATCCGCGCCGCTTCGCCGCCGGACGCGACCTTGGCCAGCGGACGCGGCGGCTCGCCCGGGTTTGCGCTCAGCATGAATTCCACATCGTCCATGCCTTTGGCGTCGAATTTGTAGCGCCGCTCGCCGACGAAGCAGCCGGCCGGGTGCTCGGCTTGTTGCAGCAGGATTTCAAAGCGCGCGCCTGCCATGCGCAGGTCGCCCAGTTCGCGCATGACTTGTTGGCTGAGCGCCTCGGCCGCTTCGGCCCGCGCCTGGCTCAAGCGCGCGCTGATGTCGCCGATTTGGCGCAAGAGTTCGTCCGCGCGCCGGCTCAACGCGACCAGCCGTTCGTCGCTGGCGTCGATGCTCTGCAACTCGGACGCCGCGCGCACGGCATAGTCCAGCAGGTCAGCGATGCTGTCGGCGCGGAAGCGACGTTTCAGCGCGCGTATCAGCTCCAGGCGTTCTTCCAGCTCATCCAGGCGGAAGGGGTCGAACTCGACATCGCTGGCGTAGCGGCTGAGCGTCAAAGCGAGCTCTTGCGCTTGCTGCGCCATGCTCTCGGCGAGGGCGTAATCGTCGGCCATGACCGGGTCAATCTGCGCCAGCTTGGCCAGGGCCGCGGCGACGCCCATGAGCGCGTCGACAGCCGGCGCTGACCGGGCGCTGTCGTCGCCGTTGAGCAAGCGCGCGGCTTCGGCGGCGAGGGTCGCCAGTTGCTCGCTGTTGGCCAGGCGGTTGCGCTCCGTGGCCAATTCGGCTTCTTCGGCCGGGTCGAGCTCTGCGGCGCGGATTTCTTCCACTTCATGCCGCAGCAGGTCCGCCCGCCGGCGCAGCGCTTCGTCATCGTCGCGGAGACGACGGATTTCGGCGTGCGCGCTCGTCAGCTCGCCAACCATCCGCGCCAGGCCGGCGCGCAGATCCAAGAGATCGGCGAAGCGGTCCAGCAAGTCGATGTGATGGCGTGGACGAAACAGGGACAGGTGCTGGCTTTGGCCGTGTATATCGAAGAGTTGGCGGCCCAATTCGCTGAGGATTTCGCTGCGCACGGCGATGCCGTTGACGCGCGCAGTCGAGCGGCCGCGCAGGCGAACTTCGCGCATGAGCGTGAGGTAGTCGGGGTCGTCTTCGTCCAGCAGGTCTTCGCGCTCCAGCAGCGCCATCACTGACGGTCGTGATCGCGGGTCGAGCTTGACGAGGCCTTCGACGCGGCTGCGGTCGCTGCCGGCGCGCACGGCGGTCGGGTCGGCGCGCGCGCCCAGCAGCAATTCCACCGCGTCAATCAGGATGGATTTGCCGGCCCCGGTCTCGCCGGTGATGACGTTGAATCCGGCGCCAAATCGCAGTTCGAGGCGGTCGATTACCGCGAAGTTCTGGATGCGAAGTTCTTCAAGCATAGTCGCTGGGTGGAAGTACTCGCAAGCAAGTCACGACAATCTTTACCACAGAGAACACAGAGGATACACAGAGAACACTGAGTAAAGCAATGAGGGGATAGTTTGCCAGCGAAACTCTTGAACTGTTGGTTGATTGCCTAGACAGTGGCGGAGTCAAAACAGTTCAGAACCCTCTGCGCCCTCTGTGTACCCTTGTTTTCCTCTGTGGTAAAGACATGTTCCTTGAGACGAGATTTGCATAACTTACTTCGCTTCCATTCGGACTAAATGCTCAGCTTGAAGCGGGCGAAACTGGCGGAAGCGGCCAGCCCCAGGAAGATCAGAGAGAAGAGGCCGACCGCGCCGGTGAGGAATACTGAGAGCGCGAGGCCGCCCAGAAGCAAGGCGCCGGCGCTGACGAATCCGCTCTGGCGGCCGCGGCGCCGCCCGGTGATTTGCAGGGCGAATTGCGCCGTGGCGCCGCCGATAGCGGGCGCGATGATGAAGCCGAGCAGCAGGAAGCCGCCCGTCAGCGAAATGAGAAAGACGGTAAGCGCGCCGCCGGCCGCGGAAACGGCCGCGACCAGGGCGTAGTCGATCATTGTGCCTTGATAGAATTTGTTCTCGTGCCCGCGCACGCATTCGCGGCAGGTGTAGCCGACCGGCGTCCGTTTGGCGCAGTCGACGCACATATAGCGCTCACAGCGGTTGCAGCGCAATTCGGTATCGCGTTGGGGATGGACCGCGCAGAAGTGAATTTCGCTGTCCAGCGTGGCGTTGCCGATGTTTTCATCCATGTCAGCCTCTTTAGTCGTCGAATCTCATGCGGCTTGGGCTGTGGCGGTTGATGCGCGGCTCCAGGCGATCCAGCAGCGAGCGATAGAAATAGTTGGGTTCGCGCAGGCGGATGAAGCGGCTTGTCGGCTGCGCCGATGTGACGCGGATATGTTGATTCTCGCTCAGCTCGGCTTCGACTTTACCATCGACAGTGAGCGCGACCGGATGGCGGTTCTCGCGCGTCGGTTCGATATCGACGACGGCGCCGCGCGCCAGCACGATAGGTCGGTCCATGCTCAGGTGGGGCGCCATCGGCGTCAGCAGGATATTGCGCAATTCTGGCGGCAGGATGGGCCCGCCAGTTGACAGGGCGTAAGCGGTAGAGCCGGTCGGCGTTGACAGGATTAGCGCGTCGGCGTTGTAGGTGGTCGCCCAGTGTTTGTCGATATAAGCGGCGATTTGCACCATGCGCCCGAAGACGTTGCCGCTGATGAGCACTTCGTTCAGCGCGCGGAACGTGCCGATGACGCGCCGCTTGTCTTCCAGCACGGTCGCTTGCAGCATCATGCGCTGCTCGATCCAGTAGTCGCCTGCCAGCAGCTTGTCCAGCCCGGCCGCGCAAGCCTCGGGGCTCTCGATCTCGGTGAGGAAGCCCAGCCAGCCCATATTTACGCCCAGCACTGGCACTTCGTGCTCGGCGCAGACGCGGGCGGCGCGCAGCATGGCGCCATCGCCGCCGATCGCCATGACAACATCGGCGCCGGCGACATCGCGCGCTACGCTGTCCTCGTCCCAGACGGCTTGGACCCAGTTCTCGATGCCGCGCTGACAGAGCGTCGCCGCAATCGCGCGCGCCACTGGATGCGTGTCGGGGCGCGACGGGTGCGCCAGGACGCCTATGCGCTTGATGTCAGCCAAACTGCACTCTTTCTGTCCGCCGTTTGCGGACATCATTATGACGCAGATTCCGCGACAATCCCATGTTGGAACTCTCAGGATTCGCGCCGAGTTGGCGCGTCAGTTGGAAGGAATCAGAAAGTCGTATTACACTTATGATAGAATCTGCAAAGTCCGCCGACACTTTCCGAAAGGACAAAGAACATGCTTAAGAAATGTCTATTAGTACTGTTTGTATTGGCGCTTGCGTATGCGCCGGCTGCAATAGGGCAAGCCGACAACCCGACCATCGCCATCCTGCGCTTCGGTCCGCTGCCGAACGTCGACATCACCGAAGGCGCCATCCTGGACGTGCTGGAGTCGTACGGTTTTATTTCGACTGAGGAGAATCGCATTTTTGAAGCGCGGCGCGACTATGAAGGCGAGCATATCACGATCTATTGGGGCGACGCCGGCTTTGACTTTCCGACAGTGAATTTAATGTTGGAAGACGCGCTGGATAAAGAGGTTGACGTGCTGGTCACGAGTGGGGCGACGGTGACCCAAACCGCCGTCCATATCACCAGCGAAATGGACATGCCGACGCCGCTGCTCTTCGTATCGACGCCGTATGAGGGCGGCATCGCCGCCGAAGCCGCCTGCGTGAAACCGGACCATGTCGCCGGCGTGTCCGCCGCGCTGTCATACGAGTACGCCTTTTCCGTGCTGCTGATGCAGGATCCGGACATTGAGCGGGTCGGCGTGATCCACAGCACAAGCGATGCGGCCGGACGGTACGGCGCGCAAGAGATCATGGAAGCCGCTGAATCCTTGGGCATCGAGATCCATACAGCCGGGGTTGTCGCATTAGCGGATTTGCGGCCGGCGGCCAATAGCCTGGTAGACGCCGGCGTCGGCGCGATCATGCTCCCGCTTGATTCAATCACATCGAGCGGATTGCCCGTCATCACTGATATCGCGAGCGATATTGGTTTGCCGGTGTTCTTTCCCAGCTTCAGCGCGATCTACTACGGCGCCACCATCGGCGCGGGTTCGTCGCCAATGTACACGAATGGCATAAATCTCGGGCGCATTCTGACGGCGCATTTGAACGGCGATGTGGATATCGCGCGCCTCGGCATCGGTACGACCGGGGATCTCTACGTCGGCGTCAATCTGGAATCGGCTGAAGCGCAAGGCGTTGAAATCAGCGAAGCGGTGATGGACGAAGCCATTGCCGTAATCGAGACTGGCGGAAGGCGGAAGCTGGCGCCGGGCGTGCTGGCGGCGATTGCGCGGCGCGGCAGAATCATCCCGCTGGAACAGCGCGCGGCGGAAGACCAGGCGTGGCTGGCCTCCTTGCACTGCACCGACGAGATGATCGCCGAGCAGCAGGCGGCCCTGGACGCGGCAGAGGCGTAGGCACCGCTGTATTCTCGACCCCCCAACGCAACTGTCTTTAGCAGGCTGGCCTTTAGCGCCGGCCTGTTTTGCGCTTGGCGCTCAATATGCTAACATAGGTTCGCCAAGTGATACAAAGGACGGCACATTTATGTCAAAGATTCTGATCTTCGTCATCTGCGTCGTGGCAGCCTTGCCCGCACAGTCCTTCGCGCAGGGCGATGCCAATCCAACTGTGGCCATCCTCAGGTACGGGCCGTCCCTGTCTGACACCAGCCTGGAAACCGCTGTGATTGACACCCTGCTTGTGTATGAATGGGTCACTGCGGAAGAACACGCGCTGCTGAACGAGCGACAGGATATTGAAGGCGAGAAAATCAGTATTCTCTGGTCGGACGCCAACTACGATCTCACGAATGTCAACATTATCGTCGACAGCGCGCTGGACCGCGGCGCCGATATCCTGCTTACCTTATCCACGCCGGTAGCCCAGATCGCCTTGAACACCACGCTCGATCAAGACGCGCCAACGCCGATTTTATTCTCCGCAGTTTACAGTCCTTACCAGGCCGGGCTGGCTGACGCCCCTTGCGTGAAGCCCGCGCATGTCACTGGTTCGGAATCCGTGCCGCCTTACGAAGAGGCGTTTCAGGTGTTCCTGCTGCAGAATCCGGCGCTGAGTCGCTTTGGCGTGATTTACGCATCGAATGACGCCAGCGGCATCTATGGCGCGGAGCGGATCGCCGCGATTGGCGAGTCGCTGGGCCTGGAAGTTGAAAGCGCGGCGGTCACCAGCGTCAGCGATTTGCGCAGCGCCACGCAAAGCCTGGCCAACAGCGGCGTCGAGGCGATCCTGCTGCCCTTCGATTATACGGCCGCGATTGGGCTGCCGATCATCGCAAGCGTCGCCACCGATAATCAGATACCGGTCTTCCACCCCCATCCGGGCTCGATCCTGGCCGGCGCTACAGTGGGCGCGGGCTTCTACAACTTTTATACGCAGGGCATCAGCGCCGGCCTGATGCTGGCGGCTTACTTGAATGGCGAGCTCGATATTGCGACCACGGCTATCGATAGCCATAGCGGGCTTTCGGTCGGCGTCAATCTGGATGTGGCCGCTGCCTTGGGCATTGAGATTGCGCCAGAGCTGGTAGAGATGGCGGAAATGACGCTGGAGGGCGGCGAATCTTCGATGTCGCCGCTCGGTCTGCTGCGGCTGCTGGATTCCATGGGCGCGACCGACGAAGTCAAGCAGATGGCGGCGGCTTTCCTGGCGGATGTGGACTTGAGCGAGATGGCGGCGCAATCGGGCGCGCAGCAGCAGGCGGCCGCGATGATTAACCAGATGCTGATACAGGGGAGAAAGTCGCCGGAGAATCTGGCGAAGGACCGCGCTTACCTGGACAGCCTGCAATGCACGGACGAGATGATCGCCGAGCAGCAGGCGGCGCTGGACGCGGCGGAAAACTAAGCGGCAAAATCAAAAAGGGGCGGACACTATTCCGCGCCGCCCCTTGACCCTCGAATTGATGTAGTGGAAACACTACTGGCTCCACTGGCAAGGCGGGGGCGCAGTGGCGGGATCGTTGTCGCACCATGGGTGGTCAGTTCCCAGCCCGGCCGGTCCATCACCCGGATTCTGTATGCCGCCGCTGGCCGACGACACGGACGCGATGCAGAGACCGTAGTCGTCAGCGCCGGCGCAGGAGCCGCCCAGGCTGAATGCCGGCACGGCGACGATGGCGAGCAGCAGCGCAAGCACTGCGATCGCCGTCAACCTTATGAAACTGCGCTCGTGAATCTTCATCTTTTCCTCTCCTTCGAACTATGTTGCCGCAATCGCGCGCGGCTGTGTTTGGACACTTTGATTTAGCCGCCGTTTCCGGATTGCCAGCTGGCTTCATTTGTCAACCTGTCCGGCAGCGCGACATTGGCAGCAATTGCCGTCATCATTGTTCGTCGTCGATATCACGCCAGTGGCCGTCATCTTCCTCTGATAAACCTAGATCGGTTGGTTCATCGCCTTCTGTTTCCACAACGCATTGGTCGTAGTCATCGGTACCGGGCACGCAAGTGTGGACGCTGAATGCAGGCGCCGGCGACAGGGCTAACGGCAGCGCCAGGAGACCGATTGCCGTCAACTTCATCATGCTATTGCGCTTTAGAGATCTCATGTCTGCCTATTTCTGACTGTCAACTGCCGAAAGCCGGCGCGGCGGGAATGTCGCCCTGATCTAGCGGCTGCCACGCCAATCTTCAGGTCGATACGAATCGGCCGAAATCCTCGGCAGCGGCGTCGCGGTTTGATGTATGTTGCCATGGTGAGCCTGATGCAGCACGCAAAGATCATAATCGTCGGAGCCGACGCAGCGGTCGTCGCCGGCCGCCGGCAGCGAAGCCAGGGCCAACAGAAGCGCCGTTAACAGGATTGCCAACAACGTGATGAACGCGCGGTATCGGAACTTCATGTTTGCCTTTCTCCTTAGGTCTTAGCTGCTGCATGCGGGCGCGGGCGTGTCGGGATCGTCGTCGCAATTCGGCAGCGTAACGCACGCGCCCGTACAAGGATCGCAGCTTTAGATATCGCCATACTTCGACGGCGGGGGTTGTGAATTGGCTACGCACTGGTCGTAGTCATCGCTGCCCGCTACGCAAGTGTGGCTGCTGGATGCCGGCAGCGCCGCGATGACGAGCGCGAGCGCAAGCGCCAGGATCACCATCAACTTCAAGATTGCGTGGTTCTGGATCTTCATGTTTGCCTCTCTACCAACTTCTTGGCTAAATGGTGGCGAATTGGCGTTTGGATCTTCGCCTCAGCTCCGGTTCTGCTTCCAGGCGGACGTCCTGCCTTCGTTCGGCGCCGGGTTATAGTTGCCGCGTGGCTGCGGAGTTGGCGCAGGATGCGGTTGAGCGATGCACTGGTCGTAATCATCGCTGCCCACGACGCAGTTGTGGCTGCTGGATGCCGGCGCCGCCGAAATTGCGATTAGCAGCGCTAGCGCGACTGCCATGATGAGTAAGAGCGCGAGCTTTCTGCGATTCAACTGCATAACCTTCATCTTGGTCTCCTAGCCTTTTCGTTCCTGCTGATAAATGGGAAATACGTTCTATTTCCGCTTGTCAATAATTGAGGCCGCCGCTGGTCAAGGCTGACGAAATCCTCACGTAGTGACATAGTTTCCAAGTAAATGTCTTATAATCATCATAAGGCATGATAGAATATCATGTCAAGCAAACCGATGATGACAGGAGACAATGATGTCCCGCAGATCTGTAGCGATACTTATTGCGCTGTGCTTCGCTCTGGCGTCTTTCGCTTCGGCGCAATCCCCCGACAATCCGACGGTCGCTGTCTTGCGCTTCGGCGGATCCCATAATTTCTCGGTCACGGAGTCCATGCTGCTGAATGTGCTGGAGGCGAACGATTTCATCAGCGCTGACGAGCGGTCGTCGATGCAAGCGCGTGATGACTTGGCCGGCGAGAATCTGAATATCGTCTGGAGCGAGGCCGGCTGGGATTTGGCCACGGCGAATCTGATGGTAGAGACGGCGCTGGACGCGGGCGCGGACGTGATCGTCGCGCTGACGACGCCGGTGGCGCAGGCGGTCATCAACGCGACCCTGGATATGGATGACCCGCCGGCCGTGCTATTCGCGTCGGTGTACCACCCGTATGAAGCGGGAATCGCGCAGTCGACTTGCGTGAAGCCGGCGCACGTCACCGGTTCGCAGATACTGCCCCGCTATGACGATCTGCTGCTGCTCTTGTCCATACAGGCGCCGGAAACCAAAACCATCGGCACAGTCTTCAACTCGAGCGAAACCAGTGGCGCGATAGGCGCCGAGGCCATCACCGAAGCGGGCGAATCGGAAGACCTGGCGGCGCGCGCGCGTGAGATCAGCGGCGAGGTCGGCGCCAGCGAAATCGCTGAAATGGGCGAAGATCAGGGTTTGACCGTGCTTCAGACCGCGGTTACGAGCTTGTCGGAATTGCCGGCCGCTATCGAGGGCCTGGTCAGCCGCGGCATGGAGGCGCTGCTGCTGCCGATCGATTCGGTCACGGCGCAAGGATTGCACAACATCGCGCATTTGTCTTACGAGTATCAGTTCCCGATTTTCTACGCCAGTGTTGGCTCGGTATTCGACGGCGCGACATTTGGCGTCGGTTTCTACTCCCATTACCAGCAGGGCGTGAATTTGGGGCGGATGCTGACAGCGTATCTGAATGGAGAAATGGATCCGGCGACGACTGCCATCAGCGTCTTGAGCGGCAGCACGCTCGGGGTCAATCTGGACGCGGCTGCGTCACAAGGGGTCGAGGTTGTTGAACATCTGCGCACACACGCGGATGTGCTGATTCAGGGCGGAGATCATACCCTGTCTGCTGCTGCGGCGGCCGGGCTGGTCGCGCCGTCGGTTGAGCAATTGCGCGAAGCCGGCGGGGATGACGCGGCTTTCATCGAGTCGCTGCAATGCACGGATGAGATGATCGCCGAGCAGCAGGCAGCGCTGGACGCGGCCGGCGAATAGCCCGCAGCAATCGTATCTGTGTAGGGGCGACCTATCAGGTCGCCCCTTGCGTCAACACGGGTTTCGCAAGCGACCGGGTTGGTTGCCCCTACCGAGTGAGTTGATGGCAGAGGAGCAGGATGATGAAACGACTAATGCTGACGCTGGCGTTGATTGGCCTGTTGCTGCCGGCGGCATTGGCGCAGACGGAAAAGCCCACCATCGCCATTCTGTTTCTGGACGACATTTCTATCTTTGAGAGGGCTAGCAACGGCATCCTGGATATGTTGCAGGCCTACAAATTGATCAATTTGGCTGAGCGCGCGGAGCTGGAAGAAGGACAAGACCTTTTCGGCGAAAAGCTCAATATCATTTGGCGCAGCGCGGGCAACGACCTGCCAACCGCCAACATCATGGTGGAAGAAGCGCTGGATCGCGACCCGCAGGCTCTGCTCACCGTGTCGACCTCGGTCACACAGATTGCGGTCAACGCCACGCGCGACTTGGATGACCCGCCAGCAATCCTGTTCAGCGTCGTATCAGTCCCGTATGGCAGTGGTATCGCCGACGCCCCCTGCATCAAACCGGCGCATGTGGCGGGCACGGGACCCGTCCGCGATTACCTTGATTACTTGTCGGTCGTTCAAATGCAGAACCCGGACATCCGCGTCATCGGCAGCTTCGAAGCAGCAGCGGAGCCGCCGAGCGTCGCCTCCGTTCGCGCTATCACCGAAGCCGCCGACGCGCTTGGTTTGAGTCTAGTGGTAGAGGCGGTCAACGAGATCTCTGACCTGCCCTTGGCAACGCAGGCTTTGCTGGACAAGGGCGCTGAAGCCATCGTCGCCTCCGTCGGCCCCACTGTGCACCGCGGCATGACCACCATTGTCAATGAGACCGTCGACTATGGCGTCCCGGTATACGCGCCCGTCCCCATCCAAGTCTACGTTGGCGCAACGATCGCGGTCGGTTTCGATGGCCTCTACGAACAAGGCGTGATCGGGGCGCGCATGTTGATCGCCTTCCTCAATGGCGACCTGAACCCCGGCGATATTCGCGTGGCCGAAGTCCTCGCGCAGACCGTCGCTATCAATTACGACACTGCTGCCGAGCAAGGCATCGATATCGCCGATGCCATCGCCGAGCGCGCTGCCTTCTGGGTTGCCGATGGCGAGGCGAGCGCACGCCCGCCCGAAGACTTACCGGCGATGACCCTGGAAGAACGCATGGCATTCGACGCCGCTTACCTGGAATCTCTGCGCTGTACACCGGAGATGATCGCCGAGCAGCAGGCGGCCCTGGACGCGGCTGAGGGATAATCCTCGCCCGCGGCCGGGCAAACTGAATTACACGAGGCAGCCCATTCGGGCTGCTTTTTTTGCGCCAAGTTCACCCGAAACGAGCGCATGACAATGCCGCCACTTATGGTAACATACTCGTTATGTAAGTATAAACTATAATTGTACCGCGAGTCGGAGGGGGATTTCACATGCTCGGAAAGGGTTTGGCCATCCTGTTGATGCTGTTTACGTTCTGGGTCGTGCCGGCGGCGATGGCGCAAGCCGACGGTAATCCAAAGGTGATGATCGTGTTCGCCGGACCAACAAACCAGTACAACATTACAAGGAATGGCGTACTGGATGTATTGCAGTCATATGGTTTCGTCAACGAAAAGGAACGCGGAATGTTGAGGGAGAGCCAGGATGTTGAAGGAGAACGCATCACTATCCTCGTCAGAAACATTCAAGCTAGCGCTGCGGATGCCAGCGCCCTGGTGGAGAGCGCTTTGGATCAGGGCGTCGACGCCATTGTCGCGGGATCATCCATTGTGACTCAAACCGCGGTCAACATCACGCTGGATATGGACGATCCGCCAGCGGTGATCTTCACGCGCATGACCAACCCCTATATGGCCGGGATCGCGCAGGCGACTTGCGTCAAACCTGGTCACATCACCGGCATGCATACAGTGGTACCGTATGAGGAGATAATGCCACTGCTGCTCATACAGAAACCGGATTTGACGAAGATCGGTACGATTCACGCGTCGAGCGATGCCGACGGGATTTATGGCGCGGGCAGAATAGCTGAAATTGCGACTGCGATGGGACTGATCGTCGAAAGCGCCGCCATCGCGGGTTTAGCCGATCTGCGCCCCGCCGTTCAAGCTTTAGTGAGCCGGGAGGTGGAGGCCGTCATTGTCCCGTATGATACAGTCGCTGGCGAGGGCATACCTATCATTGCCCAGGCGGCGCTCGAAAATGACCTGCTTTTCTTTTATTCCACGCCGGGCGCGATCTATCAGGGCGCGACGATTGGCGGCGGCGCAATGCTCTATTATGAAGAAGGCGCGCATGCCGGGCTGCTGTTGTCGGCGCACCTGAACGGCGACATAGACCTCGCCACGACTGCCATTCATCATGCCAGTAATATGTTTGTTGGCCTGAATCTGGACATGGCGGAACTACAGGGTATGGAGATTGACGCTAGATTGCTGGAACAGGCGGTGATCGTGATTGAAAATGGGGAACTGAATCTGTCTGGCGCGGGCGCGCGGCAATTGAGGATTGCCGGTAGGGTCGTGCCGCTGGATGAACGGCAGGCGGATGACAAGGTTCTGCTGGAGCGCCTGCAATGCACGGATGAAATGATCGCCGAGCAGCAGGCAGCGCTGGACGCGGCGGGCGAGTAGCCCCTCACCCCCCGGCCCCCTCTCCCACAAAGGGAGAGGGGGAGCAAAGCTCTTTGAGCCTTTAGAAGAAAGCCGCTCCCTCGGTTTGGGGGTGCGGGCATGCGAGAGCTAGCCGAAGCGCCCGGCGATGTAATCCGCGGTCTCCGGTTGCGACGGGCGCGCGAATACATTTGCCGTGGCGTCAAACTCGACAAGTTCGCCCCAGCGAATCTCGTGGCCGTGTTGCGCCTTCTTGCGGATGTTGAAAAATGCGGTCGTGTCCGAAACGCGCTGCGCCTGCTGCATATTGTGCGTCACGATGACGATGGTGTAGTTGGCGCGCAGGTCGCGCATTAGTTCTTCGATGCGCTGCGTCGCGATCGGGTCGAGTGCCGAACAGGGCTCGTCCATCAAGATGACATCGGGCTCGACAGCGAGGGCGCGGGCGATGCAGAGCCGCTGCTGCTGGCCGCCGGAGAGGGCCAGGCCTGACTTGCCCAGATTGCCGCTGACCTCGTCCCAGAGCGAGGCGGCGCGCAGACTGTTCTCCACAAATTCATCCAGGACGACTTTCTTCTTGACGCCCAGCAGGCGGGGGCCGTAAGCGACGTTGTCATAGACGCTCTTGGGGAAGGGATTCGGCTTTTGGAAGACCATGCCGATGCGCCGACGCGCCTCGACCGGGTCGACATCGACAGCGTAGAGATTCCGATCGCGGTAGATGATTTCGCCCTCGACGCGCGCGCCGGGCGTCAGCTCCAGCGTGCGATTCATTCCGCGCAGCACGGTGCTCTTGCCGCAGCCGGAGGGGCCGATCAAGGCGGTGATCCGGTTCTGATGGATGGGCAAGCTGACATTCGCCACCGCGCGAAAGTCTCCATAATAGAAGCTGCAAGCGCGCAGCTCCAGAACCAGCGAATGGTCTGCGCCTTCCTCAATTGGGGGACGCGAACGCGCTGGCCAGCTTTCTCCCCCTCCGTCATTTTTGTGGGTTATAGTAAACTACGGGCCCGAGGCTCAAGAAGGATAGT
>VXLV01000036.1 GCA_009841405.1 Chloroflexota bacterium
ATAACAGCCACCCCCCCAGCCTCCCTCCCCGAAGCATCAGGGCGGGGGAGCGACGCCGAGCGGAAATCGTAGAACTCCAGGTCCACAGAGATTGTCGGGCGGAATTTAGAATTCGCCTCTTGACAGGGCGGAGTCACTTGATATAGTTCATATATGGATAATTCATATATGAACGACTGTGATGTGCCGCGGCGTGAGCATGAGCATTCGTTCGGCGAGCAATTCTTTCGTCTTTTGACGCGGATCAGCCGGCTGTTGCAGCAGTTGTCGGACCGCCAGATGGCATACGGCTGCCTGACGCCGACGCAGCTATTTTTTCTCAAGCGTCTCAGCGATGCCGGCGCGCCCCAACCAATCAGCTTTTTCGCCGATGGCGTCTTCTCCAATCGCTCCAACGCCACGCAGATGATCGACCGTTTGGAAGCCGAGGGCCTGGTTACGCGGGCGAGAAACCCGAGAGACCGCCGGAGTGTTTTGGTAGCGCTGACCCCCAGTGGCGAGGAAAGCCTGAAGGAAGGCTACGAGCGTCATAAACAGCTAGCCAACATGCTGTTTGCGCCCTTGACCGAGAGCGAACGCCAGACCTCGCTGGAAGTATTGGGGCGTGTGCTCGCCTTTCTGGAGCGCTTCCAGGCGGAAAACCAGCCCGAAACGCCAAGCAATTCAAGTTAGATTCCGCAACGCGCAATTGAAGTGATTCGGAGGTCCTATCGTGTCAATCAATCACGCCATCGTCGCCGATGAAGTCGTCAAACACTTTGGTGAAATCAAGGCGCTAGACGGCGTATCCATCGCCGCCGAAACCGGCAAAGTCCTCGGGCTGCTGGGGCCGAATGGCGCCGGCAAGACGACCCTGGTGCGCATCCTCACGACCCTGCTGAAGCCGGATAGCGGCAACCTGCGGGTGGGCGGCATTGACGTGTTGAGGCACAAGCAGCGCGTCCGCGAGATCATCGGCCTGGCCGGGCAATATGCCGCTGTCGACGAAATCCTGACTGGCCGCGAGAATCTGGTCATGGTCGGGCGGCTGTATCACATGTCGCGGCGAATGGCCAAACAGCGCGCCGCCGAACTGCTCGACCAGTTTGCCCTGAGCGACGCCGCCGATCGCCCGGTAAAGACCTATTCCGGTGGCATGCGCCGCCGCCTTGACTTGGCCGCAAGTATGGTCGCCCGGCCCAACATCCTGTTCCTTGATGAACCGACCACCGGCCTGGACGCGCGCGCCCGCATCGCCATGTGGGCTACCATCCGCGAGCTGGTGTCGGACGGCGCGACGCTGCTGCTGACGACGCAATACCTGGAAGAAGCGGACGAGCTTGCCGACCGGATCGTCGTCATCGACCACGGCCGTGTCATCGCCGAGGGCACCGCCGAGCAGCTCAAGGCGAATATGGCGGCGGATTTCATCGACATCACCGTCGCCAATCCGCTCCAGGTTGCGCAGGCATCGGAATTGCTGCGCCCGCTGTCGGCAGAGGCGCCGCAGACCGACGACCTGCGCGGCCACGTAGTCTTGTCGGTGGAAAGCGGCGTACAAAGCGTGGCCGAAGTCGTGCGCCTGCTGGACGGCCAAGACATTCCCATCGCCGAGTTAAACTTGCGCCGCCCCACGCTCAACGATGTCTTCCTGAGTATCACCGGCGAAGCCATCGTTGAAGAAGAGGCCAAACCCAAACGTCGCCGGTTTGGCCGCCGGCGCAGCGCTTGAACCCCTTAAACCGATATCGCCAATATTGGAGGCAGTTAACCTATGTCACAGCAGACGCTGAACCCCACATCCGCGGCTCTTGTTCCCAAGGCTGGAGAAGCCGGTTTGCTCAAACATCTGTGGTGGAACTTCACCGATACCTATGTCGTTATGAAACGCAACTTGATGTATTTTGTGCGCGAGCCGCAATTGCTGATATTCGCCACCGTCCAGCCCATCATGTTCCTGGTGCTGTTCACATACGTATTCGGCGGCGTCATCAGCTTCTCCACGGGCGGCGATTACATCACTTACCTGATGCCCGGCATCGTCATTCAGTCGATCATCTTCGCGTCGTCAAATACAACGGTGGGTCTGTCGCTCGATTTGTCGCGCGGGATGATTGACCGCTTTCGCTCGCTGCCGATGTCGCGCGCGGCGGTTTTGGCCGGGCGCACCGCCGCCGATACCGTGCGTGGATTTTTTACCATTTCGATCATGTTGATGGCAGGCTACGTCATCGGCTTTCGCTTTGCTGACTGGGGCACAGGCCTGGCCGGGCTGCTGCTGGCGGTCGCCTTCGGTTATGCCTTCACCTGGATTTCCGCCACGATCGGGCTTCTCGTTAAAGATCCAGAAGCGGCGCAGGTTGCCGGCTTCATCTGGCTCTTTCCCTTGACCTTCGCCAGCTCCATCTTCGTGCCCACGCGCACCATGCCCGATTGGCTGCGCGCTTTCGCGGAAAACCAGCCGGTCAGCGTCGTGGCCAGCACCGTGCGCGACCTGATGACCGGCACGGTAAACGCCGACGAAATCACAACTTCGCTCGCCTGGATCATTGGGATCGTCGTCGTCTTCATGCCGCTGGCGGTGCGGCAATACGCCAAGGTGGCGTCGCGTTAGGCGTTTTTTCTACCTCACCCCCCCGGCCCCCTGTCCGAATCATCGGAGAGGGGGAGCTAACGGTGAGCGCGAAACGGTACGACATTTGCGACATTATGTCGTTGCTGAGTGCAGTCACGCGGGAAGTTCCGCATTTTCGGGCTAATTCTGCAAGACCAATCAAGCCGTGTAGGGGCGACTCTGTGAGTCGCCCGTTTTGCTGTCGCGCATTAGCCCGGGCTGCGATACACTCTCGGCAGATTCGCACATCTGGAGAGGACCCCCAATGACCGAAAACCTCGTATACATCGCCAACGCCGGCGACGCCGATTACGGCATCACTGTCGCCGCCCTGGATTATGACAAGGGCGCGCTAGAGGTTGTCCAGCAGGTCACTGAAATCAGCGAATGCCACTACCTGAACCTCCATCCAAGCGGCAAATTCTTGCTCGCTACGACCATGGACGGGGCAGTAGAGGTGGTCGCGTTCGCCATTGACGCCGCGGGCATGCTGCGCAAAGTGAGCAGCGCGCCGGCCGCCGGCACATCGCCCGCGTATGTCTGCGCTGACGCCAGCGGCAGATGCGCGCTGCTGGTCAACTACGTCAACGCCGGGGCCCGCGGCAACATTCGCGTCTATCCCATTGATGAGGCAGGCAACCTGGGCGAAGTCAGCGAGCATATCGAAATCGACGACAGCACGGGACCCAATCAGGAGCGGCAAGACGTATCCCACCCGCACATGATCGTGACGACGCCCGACAATCGCTTCGCCGTCGTGCCGGATCTGGGCACGGACAAGATTTATCTCTATGCGCTCGACGCCGCGCCGGGCAAGTTGACGCCCGCGGGGTCACTGGACCTGCCCGCTGGCGCCGGGCCGCGACATGTCGCCTTCCACCCGACGCTGCCGCGCATGTACGGCATCAACGAGCTGGATTCCACTGTCGCTGCCTGGTCCTACGATGAGCAAAACAACTTCACGCGCCTGGCTATCGAGTCGACCTTGCCCGCTGATTACCAGCAGCCCGCCGAGCGCCAGAACACCACCGCCGATGTGCATGTGCATCCCAACGGCAGATTCTTGTACGGCTCAAATCGCGGGCACGACTCGATTGTGATCTACCGACTGGACGCTGATGGCCTGCCGAGCTACATCACCACGGAGTCGACCCGGGGCGCCTGGCCGCGCGCCTTCATGATCGACCCGCGCGGCGAGTATCTGGTCGTCGGCAACCGCCACAGCGATAACGCCGCCGTCTTTTCGATCGACGCCGCGAGCGGCTTGCTGACCTTCCGCTCGTCGCTGGCGCTGTCCGCGCCGATCGCCTTCAAGATGAACAGCTAGCCGGCGATGCGCATTCTGATCACGGGCGGCGCCGGCCTGGTTGGCGCGCCCATCAGCGAGCGCTTCGCCAGCCTGGGCTGGGACGTGCGCGTCATCGGCGTGGACGCGGAATGCGCTCTGCCGGGCGTCGAATACGTCCAGTGCGATATCCGCGATGTCGACTCGTTGGCGGGGCAGGTCGCCGGATGCGACGCCATCGTACATTTGGCGGCAATTCCCAGCACGCGCACCCATCCCAACGAGACGCTATTCGATATCAATGTGGCCGGTACATACAGTGTCTTTGAATCGGCGGCGCGCGCCGGCGTCAAGCGCGTTGTCCAGGCCAGCTCCATCAACGCGATCGGCGGCTTTTGGGGCAACGATGATCGCCAATACGCCTACTTTCCCTTCGACGAGGATTTGCCGCTCTACACCACCGACGCCTACTCGCTGTCCAAGCAATTGGTCGAAGAGATCGCCGAGTACTATTGGCGGCGCGCCGGCATCAGCAGCGTCTCGTTTCGATTGCCCGCGGTCTGGAACGATGCCGTCATCGCGGGCCGCAATCTGCGCGAGCATTTGAAGACGCGCGTCCGGCAGCTGGATGCGTTTCGCCGCTTGCCTGAGTGCGAGCAGGTTGCGCGCCTGGCTGCGGCGCGGGAGCAAGCGCTGGCGCTGCGCGCGCGACACGTGATGGAATACGAGGCGCTGAAACAGGGTGTATTCGAGCGCGAGGCGCCAAAGGACGACTGGCTCTTTGACGCCTGGTTCTACGACCGGTTCAACTTCTGGACCTTCATTCACACTGACGACTCGACCCAAGCCTTCGAGCGGGCCGTCACGGCGGATTACCAGGGCGCGCATCCGCTCTTCGTCAACAGCGATCAGAACTCGCTGGAGTACGAGACCGAGGCGCTGCTGGCGCTGTTTTGGCCGAAAGTCACGCGCCGGTCAAAAGCGCTCATTGGCGCGGAGAGCCCGGTCAATATCGCCCGCGCCCGCGACCTGCTCGGTTTCGAGCCGCGGGTGCGGACGATACTCGGTAATAGTAGGTAGGTCATGAAGAGATTACCACCGAGTGCAACGAGGAAAAGAGAGGGCACAGAGACAAGCTGTTTTGAAATGTGTTTATCGGGAATGTTTGGAAGAATTACCGCGGCAAATGTTGTGCGCGCGGGCGAGCCACTGGCTCGCCCCTACAGCTTTCGACTGAAGCGAGCGCGGGCGAGCCACCGGCTCGCCCCTACAACCATTCGACTGAAGCGGGCGCGCGTGAGCCAGTGGCTCGCCCCTACAAGGATGAGTTAGCTGTTGGCGTAGTTGCCGGAACTGAAAACATACACAGCGTTGGTGATTTCACCTTCCGCGTCCGGCGCGGCTTCGAGCATCCAGTCGTAAATCCAGCGGGCGTCGCTGATGCTTAGGTTGACACAGCCGTGGCTGCGCCGATAGCCAAAATCGCCATGCCAGTACGTGCCGTGCAGACTGATGCCGCCTTTGAAATACATCACCCAGGGCACGTTTTGCACGTAGTAAGCGTCGGGCTCGCCCACAGCGCCGCTCATCGTATCCTTCCGCAGCCGCGCCCAGACTTTGAAGAGTCCCTCAACGGTCGGCCAATCGGACAGCCCGCTGGAGACAACCGTGGCGAAGACCGGTCGGTCGTCCTCGTAGGCGATCAGCGTTTGCTCAAACAGGTCAACCGCCACCCAGCGACCAGCTACGCCTTCTGGTTGCGGCGCCGGCAAGAACTTCGCCACCCATTCCTGGCGTATCCATTGCTGCGGGCCGACCAGGTACCAGACTCTGCCGCGTTGGTCTTCGGCCTGCGCGAAAATGTTGACGAGCCGGTGATGCCGCGCGAAGAAGCCGCTCGCTCTGTCACTGGCGCCGCCGGGGCGGGTAGCGGCGAAGTGGCCCGCCTTGCTCACGATGATCGCGAAGGGATGCCGCCAATTGTCCGGCAGGAAAAACCCGGCGAAGCCTGACGGCTGCTCCGGCTTGCCGTCGCTGCCGCGGATCCATTCGCCGCCTTGGCGCTGCACCCAGCCTTCGACCTGGGCGTCGGTCGCCTCGACGAAGTTGAAGCCGGCCGGGATGGCCCCGATCAACTGGCCGCCCGGCGCGTCATACAGATTGGTCCCGCCTGTTTCCAGGCGCCAGTAGCTGCGGCGCATTGTCTTCTTGTCCTGCGGGATACGCTCGGGCTCCGGCCGGGGAAAGGCCGCCATCATCGCCAGGCACTCAGCGCTCTGGGCTGCATCCACAGCCGCCTCGATTGAGTCGCCGGCAGCCTGGCATACACTCGGATCGTATGCGAGCTCGCTGCCGGTCATATCCGCGAAAACGTTGGCAGCTAGAACGAATAACACCGTCGGGATCAAGTGCGCTATTTGAAACATGATATCGGCTCCTCGGTAATTGCATGTAAGTTATTCATATCAAAGCTGAAAATCTATGTGACTCGCGGGCGAGCCACTGGCTCGCCCCTACACGCATTCGATGATTCTGGCGCTTCCATTTCGCGCGAAAACTCTTCAATTCCCTTATTTCGATTACTTCTGTGCTTGGGGCGGGCAAAGCTGATCGCCGTCACATGCTTTCGCTCAGCATAACCGGACTAAACTGAGATTGAGCTGTACGATTGCCCTACGGCAGTCGCGGCGTTGTATAATCGCTGAAAGCTCATTACTTCAGGATCGGCCATCAGCCCGTGAAGACCCTGGTTCGCATCGGCACGCGGCGCTCGAAGCTCTCGCTTTGGCAAGCCAATTGCATTGCTGAGCTCATCGTCTGTCATCACCCCTCAGCGCGGGTCGAAATTCGGGAATTCACCACGCGCGGCGACGCCAATCCGACAGCGCCGCTGCCCGCGATTGGCGGCAAGGGCGTGTTCACCGAAGCGCTTGAAGCGGCGTTGCGCAACGGCGAAATCGACTGCGCCGCGCACAGCTTGAAAGACCTGCCGGTGGATGACGCTGCGGGATTGGCCATCGGCGCCATACCCAAGCGCGCGGACGCGCGCGATGCGCTGGTGAGCCGCACTGCGAGTTCATTGGCCGAGTTGCCGCCGGGCGCGCGAATTGGCACCGGCAGTTTGCGGCGGCGCGCCCAGCTGCTGGCGCTGCGGCCCGATCTGGCTGTCGTGCCGATCCGCGGCAATGTCCCTACGCGCGTTAGCCTGCTCGACGATGCCGAGCGACAATTGGATGCAATCGTGCTGGCAGCCGCCGGCTTGAACCGGCTGGGCATGGTCGCGCATATCCGCGAAACTTTCACGCCTGAGCAGATGCTGAGCGCCGCCGGCCAAGGCGCGCTCGCCCTGCAATGCCGCGCCGACCCGGCCTGGCTCGCCTTCTTCGCTAAGCTGAATGATGCCGCGACCGAGCTGGCGGTAAGCGCCGAGCGCGCCTTCCTGGGCGGGTTAGAAGGCGGCTGCTCGCTGCCAGTCGGGGCTTACGCCTGCTTCAGTCAGGGCCGGCTCCGGCTGCACGGTCGCGTGATAGCGCTCGACGGGTCGCGGCAGTTGGACTTGCGCAGTGAAGCGACCATGTCGATGAAGCGCGAGAACCTGGCGGCTGCGCGAAAGCTAGGCGCGGATCTGGCGGTACAGGCGCTTGAGCAGGGCGCCGGCCAGATGCTTACCGACCTGGCATCAAGCAGCGAGCCTGATGATTCATGAGTGAGGCAGTAAACGCGCGCGCTGCGCTGGCCGGGAAGCGGATCGTCGTGACGCGCGCCCGGCATCAAGCCGCAGGCTGGGAAGCGGTCATCCGCGATTTCGGCGCTGCGCCGGTTGCTTATCCCTGCCTTGCCATCGCTCCGCCGATCAATGCCGCCGAATTCGAGCGCTGCCTGCGGGAACTGTCTGATTACGACTGGCTGGCGCTCAGCAGCGGCAATGTCGTCCGCGCGGTGGCGGAGCGCGCGCGCGCGCTAACCGTGCTAACTCAGCTCAGGCAAATAAAGATCGCGGCGCTGGGTCCGTCAACCGCGTCGGAAGTAGAGCGGCAGATTGGGAAGGCGGCAGACTTTGTGCCGGCCGCATTCAGCGCCGGGGGCCTGGCGAGAGAGATGCCAATCGGCAAAGGCAGCCGTATCCTACTGCCGCAATCGGACCTGGCGGATGACAAGACTGCGAACATCATGCGCTCGCGCGGCGCGCTGGTCGCGGCCCCGGTCGCTTACCGCACAGTGATCGGCAGCGGCGGCGCCGATCTGCCCGCTCTGATTGCCGCAAGCGCAATTGACGCGCTGACCTTCGCCAGCCCTTCGGCAGTCCGCTTCTTCCGCCAGCGTTGCCGCGCGCCGGCTGCGCTTGATCTGCCTGCGCTCTGCCTGGGCGAAGCGACCGCCAGCGCCGCGGCCAACGCGGGTTTTCGCTGCACAATCACATCGCCTGAATTTGGCCTTCGCGCGCTGATGACGGCCTTTGCTAACTGTTGCCCAAGGCGCGATTAGCTGGCCGCCGGGGCGCCAGCCGCTCGAAAACGGGAGATTCAATTAAGCGCCTGGATTTTCATAAAGGCGATTTAACGCTGGCTCTAGCGTCTGGGCTTGAAGAATCGTATATAATGAAATCAGAAAACATCTTGACCAGTAGCTTTCCCAGGATCAGCGAACCACCGGCGGCAGCGCGCAGTTGGAGGTAGGCGACATGGAACTGGCTCAGAACATTTACACGCACGAGAAGTTCACCGAGAGCGATCAGTACTGGAGCCCGGCTTCGGAAGAATACGCCGCGGCCAGCCAGTTGGTGACCGCGCTGCGCGCTGGCTGGATGCTGGCGCTGCCCCGTGTTAGCGCCCGGCAAATCTGGCATAGCGGCAGCCGTCCCAGCACAGTTTACGAGTTCACGCTTATGCTTGGCAGCCGGCTGATGATCATGCCGGTACTCAGCAATCCCTTTGTGGAGCGCTTTCTGGTCAAGCACGAAATCCGCATCATTTATGATGTCGCGCCCGATGCCGACGTCCTGACGGAATAGAAATCCGTTAACATCGCGTTAATTCGCAGCGGACGTCTTGCCGCTGGCGCCCCGGAACCGTATAATTCGCGAGCTTTATCTATGCTCCAGGAGCGATCTCGCGCATGACCGACGAGAATCAGCAAAATATGCCGGGCCAGCATCAAGACATTACCTCGCAGCACTGGAGCTATTCTTCGGAACGCTACGCTGGCGGCGACAACCTGCTCACCGCGATCGCGCGCGGCTGGTCTATTGATCGCAAGGTCATCTTGCAGCGGCATTGGTTCGCCGGCATGCGCTGCATCGAGATCTACCATTTCACCATTCGCCGCGACGATGTCGTGGCCGATATGGCTGTGGTCGGCAACCCCTACGTCAAGCGCTATCTCGCGAACCACCCCCACGATCTGGTGGAAATAGAAGACGCCGCCGTGGCTTAGATTCTGCCCGCCAGTTTCCCCCGATTTTCACATTCCACTATAATACTCACTGTAGCAAATCCGCTTGAAACCGGACGCGACCCATGCCCGACGAACCGACGCGTGACAAGCCCCCCGAGCAGGACGAGCCCAAATCTCCCGAAGAGATGATGGGGGCGCTGCTCAACGCTGCCGACGCTGCTGGCGAGGACCTGCCGCCGCCGGAAGACTTCGCGCCGGCAGCCGACCTGCACCGCTTCGCCCGCCCGGAAGACGAGCCGCCGCCGCGCCCCGCGCCGCCCGAAAGCGAAATCAGCGCAGTCGCCCAGCGTTTCCACGATATGCAGAATCAGGCCGCCACCCTGGCCGATCTGCTGCGCAAAGAAGAGATCACCTTCGAGGATTACCAGCGCCTGCTCTACGAGGCGATGGTGCAAGACGAGCAGGGCGTTTGGTGGATGATCGATGCCGAAAACGACGAGTGGTATCGACACGATCCGCTGAGCAATCAATGGGGGCTCGACTTTCCGCCAGCCCTGCGCGAACTCGAGCGCGCCCGCCGCGACCAAGTCGATCCCGATGCCACGCTTACCCAAGCCAATACGGACTTTGATTTGCCGCCGGGTTATGGCGAGCCAAAAACCGGCGACCCCATCTATGACCAGCGCGGCGTCAAGATCGGCAATATGCCGCCGACCAAAGACGAACTCTACACCCTGCCGGGCTCGGCAGCGCTCGTCGACGAGTTGCCCGGCCAGCAGCCGACGATTGCTGCCGACGCCCAGGATGACGCGACCATGCAGCTGTCGGCCCGCTATGACGGCGGCAGCGTCATCCCGCGCGCCATCGACAGCGACTTCGCGCTGCAACCGTCGCCCATCGTCCAGGAAGCACTGCGGTCACGACGAAGCGGTCGAATTCGCCTGGCGACGACCCTCGGCGCCGCGCTGCTGATCGTCGCCTTGATTGGCGGGATCGTGGCCGCCGGCGCCATCATGATGTGGTATCGCGACAAGGTCGAGCCCTTCGCCGATAGCATCGCCGCGCTGGAGAATTACACGCCGGCGTATCAGACCGCCCGCATTTTCGACGCTGAGGGGAACCTGCTGGCCGCCATCAACAGCCGGGAGACCGGCGCGCGCACTGCCGTCCCGCTGTCGCAGATTAGCCCCTTCATGATCCATGCCATCGTCTCGCAGGAGAACGAACGCTTCTTTGAAGACCCCGGCTTCGACCCGGTCGCAATCGCCCGCGCCTTCTTCCAGAATGTCAGGGGCGGCGGCATTGAATCCGGCGCCAGCACGATCACGCAGCAGATCGCCCGCAACCTGGTGCTTCAAGACCGCGAAGTCACCGTCGAGCGCAAGGTCAACGAAATCCTGGTCGCGCTGGAAATCGCCAATCGTTACGACAAAGAGAAAATCCTTGAGCTATATCTGAACGAAATCTACTTCGCCAATCAGAGTTACGGCGTGGAAGCCGCCGCCAATTTCTACTTCGGCCACAGCGCGGCGCAACTGAATTACGCCGAAGCGGCGCTGCTGGCCAGCATCGTGCCTTCGCCCGTGCAGCAGGACCCGGTCGCGAATCGCGAGAACGCGGTCGCCGGCATGCGCTCCACCATGCGCAAGATGATTGAGGTCGGTTGCCTGCAGTTTCAGCATGACGATTGGCCGGCGCGCGGACCCTTCTGCATCATCGACGGCGCCGAGATGCTTGTCGACGGCGATGGCAAAGCAGCGCTCGTTCGCACGGATGAAGCCGGCAAGATCGTCGGCGGCATGGCAATCCTGCAGATCGCCGAAATCGAAACGACAGCTTTCGAGCCCGGCGAAGCGCGCGTGACGCATCCCCACTTTGTTAACTATGTGCGGGCGCAGGTGGAGGCTGAACTTGGCGCCGATGCCTTGTTCCAGCGCGGCCTGAACATCCACACGACGCTCAACCCGGCGCTGCAAGAGGCGGCGCAGGCAGCCTTGAGCAATCAGGTGCGCGGCTTGAAAGCGGCGGCCAGCGGCGTCAATACCGGCGCGGTCATGGCAGCCGATCCCGGCACCGGCGCCATACGCGCCATGGTCGGCAGTCACGACTTCAGCGATGAGCTCGCCGGCCAGGTCAACAACGCCTTGAGCTACCAGCAGCCGGGCTCCGCCATCAAGCCCTTTGTTTATATGTTGGCGCTGCAAAATAATGACGAGAGCTTCCTCACGCCGGCCAGCATCATCTGGGATGTGCCGCTGGTCGAGGACCTCGGCGCCGGCGGCATATACGAGCCGCAGAATATCGACCGGCGTTTCCATGGCGCGGTTCCGCTGCGCGCCGCCCTGCAAAACAGCTACAATGTGCCGACGGTCAAAGTCTTTCGCGATTATGTCGGCGTGGGGCGCTTCGCCAATATGGCCGACGACTTCGGCCTGCAACTTCCCGAAGAGTCGTTCATTTCGCTCGCCAGCGCCTTAGGCGCCAACGAAACCACGCTCTTTGACTTGGTGGGCGCTTATGGCGTCTTCGCCAACGGCGGCCAGCGCGCCCCGCTATATGCCATTGAGCGAATCACCGAGTCCCTCAATGGCGAACGGGTGGAGATCAAGCGTGAGCGGCCCGCGCCCACGCAGGTCATTTCGCCGGCGCTCGCTTATCTGATGCAGAATATCCTCAGCGATGACCGCGCGCGACAGCCGAGTTTTCAGTCGGGCTCGAACCTGACTTTGGCGCAGCTCGGCATCCCGACGCAGAATACCGTCGCCGCCAAGACGGGCACGACCAACGGCAACCGCGACCTCTGGACGATGGGCTTCACGCGTAACGCCGTCGTTGGCGTATGGTTGGGCACATCGGATAATTCGCCGACTTACAATACCAGCGGCATTCGCAGCGCGGCGCCGGTCTGGAACCAGGTGATGTCCGCCGCGACCAATTGGTATCCGCCGGTTCCCTTCGAGAATCCCGGCGGCGTTATCGCGCGCGAGATCTGCCGCACAACGGGCACGCTGAGCTATTCGGCTTGCCCCGAACCGACCACAGACCTTTTCTTGAATGAGCAGTACCCGCCGCCGGCGGCGGAGGGCTTTCTGCAGCGCCTCACGGTGGATGGCTGGACCTTGCTGCGCGCTAATGAATTCTGCCCCGGCCATATTGTCGAGCGCAATTTTGCCGCCATCAGCGAGCCTGCCGCGCTCGATTGGCTGAACAACAGCGACGAGGGCGGGGCTTACGCCAGAGCGCTGGACCTGGATCTGCCCGTGCGTCCGCCGCCGCAGCAAGCCTGCGCCCAAGGTCAGCCGCTGCCGCTGATCAACATCAGCAGCCCCAACTCTGGGCAAGTGCTACATGGCGTCGTCGAAATCCGCGGGCAGGCGCAGGCGCCCGATTTCGACCGATTCGAATTGCTCTACGCCAGCGTCGACCAGCCGGAAGTCTTCTATCCGATCAGCGCGTCGCTGGTGCAGATGCCGCATTATGGCACGCCCCTGGGAACTTGGGACACGGTCGCCGGGCAGGCGGCAGACGGTGATTACATCCTGCGCCTGGCGGCTTCGTCGCTAAAGGGCGGCGCAATCAATTTCGATTTGAAGGTCCGGCTGGACAATTCGATTGTCGGCACTGAGGCGGGCGAGCCCGCTTTCGGTCCCACCGTCGACGAGATCATCCCGGCTGCATCCGACGGTTGACGATTCTGTTCTACACGCCTGAATTGGTTGGTACGGCCCATCAGACTCTGTTGAATATCGCCCTGTATTGAGAACCACAAGATTTTCACCACAGGGAAAGCGAAGCAGTTCCAGGTTAGTCATGCGAAAAGCGACTTGAAGTCTATGGCGAGCGCGGGCGAGCCACTGGCTCGCCCCTGCACTCACGCGGTGATTCCGGCGATCCCTTTTTGCCGTCGCCGGGTGACTGTTACAATGGGAAGACGGTGCTGGGGAAAAGGCTGCATGAAAGAACATCCGCTGCTTCAAGGCATGAACCCGCAACAGGCCGCGGCCATCACCGCCGGCGACGGTCCCGTGCTCGTGCTTGCCGGGCCCGGCAGCGGCAAGACCAGCGTGCTGACGCGCCGTATCGCCTGGCTGATTCGAGAGCAGCGCGTGCCTCATCATCGCATCATGGCGGTCACCTTCACCAACAAAGCCGCCGGAGAAATGCGCTCGCGCGTGGAAGCGCTGTTGGGAGACCGCCTGCGCGGCTTGCAGATCGGCACCTTTCACGCCACCTGCGCCCGCTACCTGCGCCGCGAGGCGGAACGCGCCGGTTATCGCCCGGATTACGTCATTTACGACAGCGACGACCAGGTCGCCTTGGTCAAGCGGGTTACCAAAGAAGTCGGCATCGACCCCAAACGCTACAACCCGCGCGCAATCCTATCCAAGATCTCCGGCGCCAAAAACGAAATGATCCCGCCGGCGCAGTTTCGAGCGCTCGACTATTTCGGCGAGATCGTCAAGCAGGTGTACGCCGGCTATCAGCAAGCGCTGCTGGACGCCAACGCGATGGACTTTGACGATCTGCTGCTGAACATGGTGACCCTCATGCGCGACCATGACGATCTGCGCGCCTATTATCAAGAGCGTTTCGCCTACGTGCTGGTGGATGAGTTTCAGGATACCAACCAGGTACAGTACGAATTGGTGCGGCAGTTCGCGGCTCCGCGGAACGACGTTTTTGTAGTTGGGGACGAAGACCAGGCGATCTACGCCTTTCGCGGCGCCGATTATCGCAATGTGCTGCGTTTCCAGGAGAGCTACAGCGACGCTTCGGTCATCCTGCTGGAGCAGAACTACCGCAGCACGCAGAATATCCTTGATGTGGCGCGCGCCGTCATCGACCGTAATCGCAATCGCACGCCCAAGGCCCTGCATACCGAGCTGGGACGGGGCGAGAGGTCAATCGTTTTCGAAGCCTTCGACGAGCGCTACGAAGCGCGCGAAGTGCTCGAACGCATCCGGCATCTGCGCGCGGAGACGGGGCTGGACTACAAAGATTTCGCGGTGATGTACCGAACGAATGCGCAGTCGCGCGCTATGGAACAAGCCTTCGTGAACGCCGCCGCGCCCTACGTGCTGGTGGGCGGCGTGGGCTTCTACAAGCGGCGCGAGGTCAAAGACCTGCTGGCCTACCTGCGCTTGATCCACAACCCCGACGACCGCGTCAGCTTCGAGCGCGTCATCAATGTGCCGGCGCGCGGTATCGGCCGGAAGTCCCTGGCGGCTTTCCTGGACTGGGTCGCGCGCGACGGCCTGAGCATTGCCACTGCGCTCAACCATGTCTATTACGACGACCCGACCCCGCTCGGCGCGGCGGCGAAAAAGAAGTTTGCCGCTTTCGCTGCTATGCTGACCGGCTGGCAAGAGCTGGCCAAGGTGGGCGATCTGCTGGCGATGTTCGACCAGATCACCGCCCAGACGCGCTACTATCTGCACCTTGCGGACAGCAGCAAGTTCCCGGAAGAGGCGGTTGAGCGGGCTGACAATGTGCGCGAATTGCGCGGCCTGCTGCAGTACGCGATGGAATACGAGCAGCCCTTGCACGAATTCCTTGCCGAGCAGTCGCTGGTCGCTGACGTCGACAGCCTCAAAGACGATACCGACGCCGTTACGTTGATGACCCTGCACGCGGCGAAAGGGCTGGAATTCCCGGTCGTATTCATTACCGGGCTGGAGACGGGCATCCTCCCGCATTTCCGTTCCTTTGAAGAAGTCGGCGGCCTGGAGGAGGAGCGTCGCCTCTTTTACGTCGGCGTCACCCGCGCCAAGCGCTTGCTCTTCCTCAGCTACGCCTTTCGTCGCGCGCTCTTCAGCGGTACTGGCGGCATTGCCGCGCCGTCCGAGTTTCTGGCGGATTTGCCGCCGCAATTGCTCGATGGCGCGCCGACCACCCTGGCGACCCTGCGCCGCTCGCAGAGCATCGAGTCGCAAACGCAGTGGGGGCGCGATCCGCAACCGCCCAGCCGGCCGCAGCGCGACCTGAGCGCGGGCAAGGCTTCCTCGCCGAACGAAGCGCTGCGCAAGAAAATCACACCCTTCCCGGGGCTGCCCAAGCCGGACGACGATGCCCCCGCCTTCAAGGTGAATATGTCTGTAAAGCATCCGCAATTTGGCTTGGGCAAGGTCATCGGCGTGGAAAGCAAGGGCGGCATCGTGAGTGTGCTTTTTGACGAGCACGGGCCCAAGAAAATCCTCGCGGACGCCGAAGGCTTCACGGCGCTTGACGGATAACGTTATCCGCCAGCAGCCGCTCGATATCTGCCGGCGAATAACCGATTTCCCGCAGTGACTCGATGGTGTGTTCGCCGTGCGCGGGCGCCGGCGCTGGCTGCCGGGTGGTGGCGTCGCCGCGCAACCGAATCGGGCTGCGCATCCAGGGGACGCCGCGTTCGTCCAGGCCGACCATGCCGCGCGCCGCGATCTGCGGGTCATCGAGCAGCTGATCGGGCGCGATGACGCGCGAAAAGCAGCAGTCCGCGCCTGCCAGCACGGCCGACCAGTCATCGGCCGTTTTCGACTTGAAGAGCGCGGCGACTTCGTCAATCAGGGCCGGCTGGCGACGGCGATCGAATTGCTGCGCAATCCACTCCGGCTGCTCGACAGCGCGGCAGAAGTTGGCCCAGAACTTGGCTTCGACCGCGCCCAGCGCCACCGGCTCGCCATCGGCGCACGAGTATACGCGATAGCTGGCGCTTTCGCCGCGCAAACTGATGAAGCCGTCGTTCGGCGGCGTGGTCTGCGCTTCTACCCAGGCGGCCAGCGCCAGCGGCATCGCCGCCTCGGAGAGCGCCACATCGAGACAGTCGCCTTCGCCGGTCTGCTGCCGCTGAAGCAGCGCCGCCAGGATGCCCATGACCGCTACATAGGCGCCGCTGACATCGGCGGCTTGCGCGCCGGGCGTCGCTGGCGCCAGGTCCGCGCCGAGCAGGCCGTTACGCGCGATGTAGTTGAGATCGTGTCCGCTGAGATGCGCGTAGGGTCCCGTCTGGCCCCAGCCGGAAAGCGAGCAATAAACCAGCCGCGGATTCACGGCGCTCAGCGTTTCGTAGTCCGCGCCCAGGCGGACGGTCACGCCGGGTCGGAAACCTTCGATCAGCACATCAGCCGATGATATCAAGCGGTGTAGGACGGCCTGGCCTGCCGTTGATTTCAAGTTGATAGCGATACTCTTCTTGCCGCGGCTGCTTGCCTGGAAGAAGGCGCCCATGCCATCGATCAGCGGGGGCATGAGGCGGGCGTAGTCGCCGGTCTGCGGGTCTTCGACCTTGATGATCTCGGCGCCCAGGTCGCGCAGGAGCAGGGTGCAGACTGCGCCAGGGAGAAGGCGGGTCAGGTCGAGGATGCGGGTGTTGTGGAGGGGGGTCATGGG
>VXLV01000079.1 GCA_009841405.1 Chloroflexota bacterium
AAGTGACCAAGTTCTTCAAGCACGAAAGCTGCGGCAAATGCACGCCCTGCCGCGAGGGCACTTACTGGCTGGATAAGGTGATCGACCGGATTCTGGATGGGCGCGGGTCGCCGGACGATGTCAAGCGAATCGCCGATGTGGCGGAGAATATGGCGGGCACGACGCTCTGCGCGCTGGGGGATTTCGCCGCCAACCCGATCATTCATACGATACGTCACTTCCCCGATGATTTCGCACAGCATGTGCAGTCGTAGGCCAGGCCGGGGAGCTCGCGGACGTGACTGAGCCGGGCAAGGGTCGTCTCGGCGCAAGCCTGGTTAGCGCCATATTCAAGACGCCTTTGGAGCGGGAGCGCGACTTTTATCGCCGCTATCGCGAACTGAGCGGCTTGATTGGAGAGTCGCCCGACAATATGATTGTGCTTGTACTGCGCGGAGAGTTGAACCTGGAACGCGGAGAATACGAGCGGGCGAAAACCGATTTCGAACGCGCGCTTGAATTGGCGCGGGATTTGGACGAAGCCAAAGGCTGGCTTTTGATGGAACAGGTGATGCGCGATCGCGCGCTATACGGTTTGAAGTTGGCAGAGCGCGAGTTGTAGCGGCTGCGGAAGAAGCAGCTCATTCTGATTGTGGAGGCGTGAATGTCCGACACGGTGACAATCAATGTCGATGGTAAGGATTACGAGGTAGCAGCCGGGTCGAATCTGGTTGATGCCGCCAAGTGGCATGCGGGCAACGATATTCCCGTGTTCTGCTATCATCCCAAGATGGAGCCGGTGGGCATGTGCCGCATGTGCCTGGTCGAGCTAGGCACGCCCGCCCGCGACCGCGCCACCGGCGAAGTCGTCCTCAACGAAGACGGGACGCCGCAGATTCGCTATTTCCCCAAGCTGCAGACGGCTTGCACCACAGTCGTCAGCGACGGGATGCATATCAAGACTGATACCCCGCAGGTCATCGACGCTCGCAACGACGTCCTGGAATTCTTGCTCAGCAGCCACCCGCTGGATTGTCCCATCTGCGACAAAGGCGGCGAATGTCCGCTGCAAAACCTGACCATGCGCCACGGGCCACAGTCGTCGCGCATGTATTTTGAAGACAAGCAACTGCTCGAAAAGCACTACCCGCTCGGCGAACTGATCTTCCTCGATCGCGAGCGCTGCATTCAGTGCGCGCGCTGTGTGCGCTTCCAGGACGAAATTGTCGGTGACGACGTTCTCGCGTTTCACGAACGCGGTCGCCGCTTGCAGATCATTACCCATTCCGACCCCGGCTTTGACACTTATTTCAGCGGCAACACCACCGATATTTGCCCGGTGGGCGCGCTGACGACGGCCGACTTCCGCTTCGGCGCGCGGCCCTGGGAACTGAATGAAGTGCCCAGCATTTCGCCTTGGGATGCCGCCGGCGAAAATATCAGCTTGAGCATGCGTCTGGATCGCGACTTCGGCGGCCGCGCGATGATCAAGCGCGTCATGCCGCGGCAGAACGAGCAGGTCAACGAAATCTGGATCAGCGATAAAACGCGCTTTGGCCATCACTTCACGCGCAGCGGCGACCGCCTGCAAAGGCCGCAAATGCGCAGCGGCGACGCACTGCGCGACTCCAACTGGGAAGCGGTTTTGGCCGATATCGCCGAGGCGCTGCGCAGCGCGGACGGCGATGTGGCCGCGATTGCCGGCAGCGGCATGTCCAACGAAGACCTCTGGGAATTGCGCCGGCTCATGGAAGGGCTCGGGGGCAGTCGCCTCGGCGCCTGGCCGCCAACGCACGGCGGCGCGGATGCCGTTGCGCGGACCGGCGTCGGCTTCGGCACAAATCTGGGCCGGCTCGGCAAGGGCGACGCCATCCTTGTGATCGCCAGCGACCTGGAAGAAGAAGTCCCAATCTGGCGGCTGCGCTTGAAACAGGCGCAAGACCGCGGCGCTTACCTGGTTGTGGCCAACGCCCGCGACACGCGCCTGGAAGACTTCGCCCTGCAAGGCGCGCGCAATGACAAAGTCGTCGAAGGCGACGCCATTCGCTACGCCGCCGGCGAAGCGGTATCGGTCATGCGCGAGTTGGCGAATGATCACCTGGAAATTGCCGAGCGGCTGAGCGGGGCGGAAAATCTGGTGATTGTCGCCGGCGCAGAAGGGCTGACGCTTGAAGGCAGCGCGGCGCTGGCGCAGGCTGCCGCCAACTTCCTCATCGAGACCGGCCATGTCGGGCGGCCCAACAACGGTCTGCTGTCGCCGCTTCCCGGCGCCAATGGCATGGGGCTGCATTATCTGGGCTATTCGCCCGAAGCGAGCCTGGATATCGCCGCCAAGCCGCCGAAAGTCCTGATCGTGGCGCAAGCCGAACTGCTGGATGACGACCCGGCGGCGCGCGCCTGGCTCAGCGAAGTCGAGACAGTAATCTACGCCAACCTCTTTGATGACGGCATTTCCGAGTTGGCGGATTATGTCTTGCCGCTGCAATCCTTCGCAGAGCGCGACGGCTGCTTCGTCAATGGCGAGCGGCGCGCGCAGCGCTTCTACACCGCGCAGGGACCGATGGGGCAAGCGCTGCCCGCCTGGAAACTCTTCGGCAGTCTGCGCCAGGCCATGGGCATGAGCCATCTCAAGCCATCGGCCGCGGCCGTCATGCTGGAGCTGAGCAAGAATGTCGCCGTCTTTGAAGGCATTTCTTACCGGGCGCTGGCGCAGGTCAAGCGGCAATTCCCGGATGTCGGCGGCCGCGATCAGTATTATGGTGGCACCGCCTACGCCAACGACGGCGGGCTCGGCGTTCAGATTCCGTCGACTGCCGACGGCAGCAACAAGCTCAAGCCCGTCGCGATCGGCGAGCCGGAAAGCGTCTCCGCCGCTGAAGGCGAACTGTTGATTATGCCCGTGACGCGGCTGTACAATCGCCAGCGGAATTTCCGACCGTCGCTGCTGATGGAGCCGCGAATCCTGGCCGCCAGCGCGACGCTCAATCCGGCAGACGCGCAAGCGCTGGGTATCATTCAGAACGACATCATCGAGATCAGGGCGGGCAAATCAAGCGTACGCGCGCGCGCTGACATCAGCGACGAGATTGCGGCCGGCGCCGTCGCTGTGCCGCAACACATGACGGATGCGCCAGTACCGCTGGCGATATCCAGCGGGACCGTCAGCCGCGTGTCGCAAGCGGTTGCTACCGCCGACTAAACCAAGAGGATTAAGCGTATGAGCCGGAATCTCAAGATCGGCATTGGCATTGGCGTCACCGCGCTGATCGGACTGGTCGTAGTCCTGGCGCTGGTCATCGCAAATTTAGGCGCCATCGCAACCTGGATCGGTTTCGACGCCGCCGGCAATCTTAACGGCCGCGAAGGCGCCATCGGGCTGCTGCTAAACCCGGAAGCGCGGGTGAATAACGTCGTGCAATGCGCGGACGACCCGGGCTGCGCGGCGCTCTGGCCGATCATCTTCGCCGCCGGTTTCGCCTTTGTCTTTGTGACTGGCTTCGCCTATACCACGCTGCTGGAGCGTCGCTTGCTGGCGTTCTTGCAGCACCGCGTCGGTCCCAATCGCGTTGGCCCGCTGGGCTTCATGCAGCCGGCCGCCGATGGGGTCAAGCTGGTATTCAAAGAAGACCTGATGCCCGCCGGCGCTGACAAGTGGGTTTTCCGCCTGGCGCCAATGATCAAAGTGATTCCGATTCTGATGATCGCCGCTGTCATCCCGATGGGCCCGGACCTGGTCTTGCCCTGGTTCGCGCCGTCGCTTGGCGATGTCTGGTATCAGGTCCCGCAAGGTCTGCTCGACTCCAACGTCGGTATCCTCTGGGTGATCGCCATCACCAGCATCGCCACCTATGGCGTTGTGCTGGCCGGCTGGTCCAGCGACAACAAATACGCTATGTTAGGCGCGCTGCGCGCATCGGCCCAGATGATCAGCTACGAGCTGAGTTTCGCGCTGACGCTGGCGGTGCCGGTGATGATTGTCGGCAGCATGGCCATCGGCGATATCATTGACGCCCAGCGCAATATCTGGGATTGGTTTGTCTTTCAGAATCCGCTGGCGGCCGCCGTGCTATTCCTGGCGCTGCTGGCGGAGACGAATCGCGCCCCCTTCGATTTGACCGAAGCCGAGCAAGAATTGACGCAAGGTTACATGACTGAATACAGCGGCATGAAATTCGCCCTCTTCATGATGGCGGAATACCTGGGCATGATCGCCGTAAGCCTGGTGGCGGTGGCGGTATTCTTCGGCGGTTACCACCTGTGGCCGATGGATGGCTTGCCCGTCCTGGCGCCGGTCATCTTCATACTCAAAGTGGTTCTGATGCTCTGCGGCATGATCTGGATTCGGGCTACGTTGCCGCGCATCCGTTACGACCGGCTGATGATGTTCGGCTGGAAGGTGATGATTCCGCTGGCGCTGCTTGCAGTGGCCTGGACGGCAGTGGCGCTGGTCATTGGCGATTCCGTTGGCGGGTCAGCCTATACGCTGGTTTCCGGCATAGTGTTTGTGCTGGCGCTCGCTTTCGGCGCCTGGTCGCTGCGCCGCATTAGCCGCGATCGCGACAGCGAAGAAGCTATCCCGCTGGAAGACGACCCGGCTTACACGGGCGAGCGGCGCGGGCTGGGCTGGGCGCTGGTGCATCTGGTCGGCATGCTCATCGCAATCCCGCTCGCGCAAATCCGCTTCCAGGTGCGCGCGTTGGAAGGCTTGGCCAGCTTCGGACGCACGCCGGAAGAAGATCGCGAGCTCCAGCGCGAAGAAACAGCCATCAAGACCGCCGGGGGTTGACAAGTCCGAGACGTCACCCGGCGCGTACGACTAGACTAGAGGTTGCTGCTGATGCATGTAGTTAAAGGTTTCGCCACCACACTGAAGCATCTGATGGACGATGCGGTAACGGTGCAATATCCCGAACAGGTGCAGAAATTCCAGGATCGCTTCAAGGGACGGCATCATCTGCGCCGCTATGAAGACGGCTTGGAGAAGTGCATCGGCTGTTCGCTTTGCGCGGCGGCATGCCCGGCTGACGCCATCTGGGTCGAGGCGGCCGAGAACACCGACGCCGAGCGCTACAGTCCCGGCGAGCGCTACGCCAAGACCTACGAGATCAACATGCTGCGCTGCATCTTCTGCGGCTACTGCGAAGACGCCTGCCCGACCGAAGCCATCCAGCTCGGCCATGAACATCAAATGTCATTCACCGACCGGCGCGACGCCATCTACGACAAGGACATGCTGATCGATCCGCCGCAGGCCGGCGCGGCTGGCACGCCACAGCAAGTCAAGCCGGGCGCCTTCGACCGGTCCATTCCGGATATGGAAGACCCGGATTGAAAGCGAGCGGATAATTGACTGGTTGTTTAACCACAGAGATCACAGAGGGCACAGAGTTTTGGGTGGTGGATTGAGTGTCATTGATTCTGGATTGGCATGGTACGACAAAAAGGGTTGCGTTAATTCGCCATGAACGCCTTGTTTGGCAACAGATTCTTTACCTCGAAGAGTATTTATCTGAGTTCTCTGTGATCTCTGTGTTCAAACCTGTTTCGAGGATTCAAAATTGAAGGCTATTTTCACTTGTGCTAAAATGCACAAACGCATTCATCTTGGGAATTAGCTCGTATGGAATGGTTGTTTCTGGTCGTGAGTTTTGTGGCGGTCGTGGCGGCCGGCATGATGCTGACGCGGCAAAACGCAGTACATAGCGCTCTCTTCCTCATCGTCAATTTCGGCTGCGTTGCTTTCCTCTATTTGATGCTGGACGCGCCCTTCCTGGCGATGGTGCAAGTCACCGTATACACCGGCGCCATCATGGTGCTCTTCCTCTTCGTCATCATGCTCCTCGGCGCCGAAACGACCACCGATACCTCCGGGCGCATGCGCTGGCTGGGCTTCGCCGGCACGGCGGTCGCTATCGTGTTGCTGGTGATATTCGCCTTCCCGCTCGCCTCCAATATGCTGACGGACGAGCCCACGCCTCAGCCCGACGCCCGCGCGCGGATTCGCGCAATCAACGCCATTCCCGGCGGCGACGCGCAAGCCTTTACCGTGATGGACATGGGGCGCGCAATGACCTTGGAACACACCGTTCCCGGTATTGTGCTGCTCGAGCCGGTTTCGGAGTCAATCGACGGCTTGCGCCTTGAAGGCGTCGTTTATGAATTCAGCCGCGAAGCCCCCCAAGACTATATCGACGTGGCGGCGGGCGACTACGCCATCATCGCTGGCGTAGACTACGGCGAGTTTGATTCCGCGCCAATCTACGCGGCGCCGCATTCACTTGCGCCGGACTCAGCGCATTCGGTTGTATTCTTTGAAAACGCCGACGGCTTCGTCGATGTCACCGTGCTTGAAGACGACATCAGCGCGCCCGCTGTCGGCAAGATGCGTCTCACGCTGATAAACGCGGTGACGGACAAGCAAGTCGCTCTGGTGGATGTCGGGCAATATACGGCGCGCGGCACGCTCTGTGACGACAGCGCTTGCGACTCGCTGATTCCCCACCGTGTCCTGATTGAGCTGCTGCCTGCCGGCGCGCGTATCAGCCTCGAATTGGAAGCCGGTACATACAACCTGGCTTTCGTCGACGAGGAACAGAATGTGCTGCGAACGCTGGCGAACTATGACGCCGAGCGCGGCTTGATCGAAACACGCGTATTTGTGCGCGAGCCCGGCATGCCCGGCAGCCAGCCCAGCTACCGCGCCGCCGTCTTCAACGCAATTGGCGCGCCCGCTTTTGGCAGCCCCGAGTCGGTAGGGCAGGTGCTGTTCATTGAGTACGTGCTGCCGGTGATGCTGGTGGGCATGCTGCTGCTGGTCGCCTTGATCGGGGTAATCGTCCTTGCCCGTCCAGACGCCCTGGCGCAAGCCGAACGGCGGCGCATCAACCGGCGCCGGCGCGTGAATCGGCCGCTGGCAAGCGTGATTTCGCAGCAGACCGGTTCAGATGTTTTGAGCGGCGACTACCGCGCGAAGCTGACCGGCGGCGACGATCCGGCCCGCGAATAGGCGCAGGAGAGAGCGAAGCATGAACCCAATCGGCGCCGAGCCGTATATCGTACTCAGCATGGTGCTGTTCCTGATGGGCGCGCTGGGCGTGCTCATGCGGCGCAACGCCATTCTGCTCTTCATGTCCGTGGAACTGATGCTGAATTCGGCTAATCTGGCTTTTGTCGCATTCGCCCGCGAATGGGGCCAGGTCAACGGCCATATCTTTGTCTTCTTTGTCATGACCGTCGCCGCGGCCGAAGTCGCGGTTGGCCTGGCTCTAATCGTGAATATTTTCCGCGAACGCCAGAGCATCAATATTGACGACCTGCAGCAAATGCAGGGCTAGCCTACTGCCGTCGGAAGAGGCGCGAGCTAATGGAAAATCTGCCACTCTTAGTACCCTTGGTGATATTCGCGCCCGCGCTTGGGGCCATCATCAACTTCTTTTTCGGCGCGCGCCTGGAGGAGAAGTGGTCGGGTTATATCGGCTGCTTCGCTTCGATATTCGCCTTCATCGTCTCACTGCTGCTGCTGACCTGGGTGACCGGCACGAACGGCGCCGCGGCGGTCGTCAATCCGCCCTTCTTTGACGGCTGGCTGCGCATCGAATCCATCGGCCTCGATATCAGCTGGCAGATGCGCGTCGACTCGCTCAGCGTGACGATGATGCTGGTCGTCACCGGCGTCGGCTCGCTGATTCACCTTTACGCCCGCGGCTACATGCACGGCGACCCAGGCTATCCGCGCTTTTTCGCTTACCTCAATATGTTCCTGGCGTTCATGCTGGTTTTGGTAACGGCCAACAACTTCTTAATGCTCTTCGTCGGCTGGGAGGGCGTCGGCCTCTGCTCTTTCTTGTTGATCGGCTTCTGGTGGGACAAGAAAGCGCCCGAAGGCTGGAAGAACAGCAACGCCGCGCGCAAAGCCTTCATCATCAATCGCGTCGGCGACTTTGGCTTGCTCATGGCCATGTTCCTGATCTTCTGGACCTTTGGCACGCTTGACTTCTACAAAGCGGGCGAGCTGCCCAACACCGAAGCGAAGTATCTGGTGCATTGGCGCGAACACAACGGTCTGATGGCGCATCAGGAAGAGGCTGCCGGCGACGACGGTCACGACGCGAAAGTCGAATGCGTCCCGGCTGACGTCAGCCACGCCGCCGACGACAGCCACGCCGAGGATGCCGCGAATCCGCTGGCGAACGACATTCGCGCGCTTTACTGCGACAACCACCGTTTCGACACGGAACTTCTAGGCGTTTTCGGCCAAACCACCGAGCGCTTCGGCGCGGGCGAATCGGTCGACTTCGGCAGCTTCGAGATGGCTTTCGAGGATGTGATATTCTTGATCGCGCTTTTCATGCTGCTCGGCGTCACCGGCAAATCGGCGCAGATTCCGCTCTTCGTCTGGCTGCCGGACGCCATGGCCGGTCCGACGCCGGTCAGCGCGCTGATCCACGCCGCGACTATGGTGACCGCCGGCGTCTACCTCATGGTGCGCGCCAACGTCTTCTTGTGGGAGCTCAACCACGCCGGTTACGTGCTCGGCCTCATCATCACGCTGGTCGGCGCGGGCACGGCCATCGCCGCCGGCTATATCGCGCTCGGCCAATGGGATATAAAGCGTGTGCTGGCCTACTCGACCATTTCGCAGCTCGGCTTTATGGTGGCGGCGGTTGGCATCGGCGCCTACGTTGCGGCCATGTTCCATCTGGTCACTCACGCCGTCTTCAAAGCGCTGCTCTTCCTGGGCAGCGGCTCAGTAATTCACGGCGTCGAGCACGGCCATCACCACACGCATGAACACGGCCACGGCGACGATCATGATGACCACGCCGATGCGTTCGACCCGCAGGACATGCGCAATATGGGCGGCTTGCGTAAGCGCATGCCGATTACTTACCTCACGTATCTGGTCGGCACATTGGGTCTGGCGGGCATCTTCCCCTTCGCCGGCTTCTGGTCCAAGGACGAAATCCTGGCCGATGCCTGGTTCGAAGGCTTTGAGTTGAACTCGACCAGCGGCTTCATCGCCCTCGCCGTGCTGCTGGCGGCCGCGGCCTTCACTGCATTCTATATGTGGCGGCAAGTCGTGCTGGTCTTCTTCGACAAGCCGCGCAGCGAAGCCGCGGAGCATGCGCCGGAGAGCAACGGCGCCATGCTGCTGCCGCTAATTGTTCTCGCGATCTTCACCTGCGTCATCGGCTTCATCAACGTGCCCAAAGCCACGCCGATATTCGATGGCATATATCATCCCTACGAATTCAAATACTTCCTTGAGCACAGCCTGGTCAGCGTCTCGCGCGGGCATTCGCTCGACTTCAATTTGCTCATTGCCGGCATCGCGCTGGCGCTCGGCATCGCCTCGATCATGGTGGCGCATCGCGTCTACAAAGGCAAAGGCCTGGCCAGCGGCAATCGCGATCAGCTCGAGACGCAAGCGCCGGCGCGCGGCCTTTTCCGACTGGCCAACGCCCGCCTGTACTGGGACGAAGCCTACACCGCTTTCATCGAAGCGCCCTTCAATCGTCTGGCCGGCTTCCTGGCCGATCGCGTCGATTGGGACTTCTTGCACGACTACTTCCACGATCGCGTCATCAAGCGCGGCTTCGACAGCATCGCTGAAATCCTGAGCAAGCCGATTGACCTGGGCATCGTCGATGGCGCGGTCAACGGCGTCGGCGTCTTCGTGCAGCGCGCCGCGGACTGGATGCGCCGCTCGCAGACGGGCTATGTGCGCCTCTACGCGGTCGTGCTCTTTATCGGCGTGGTCGCCGTCATCCTGCTCATGCTCATTCCCTTCATACAGATTCTGCTCCAAAGCGGCTCTTAAGGAGAACACTGTCCTATGGACGTAACTGGACTCTCGCTCACGACAATCACCCTGTTCTTGCCAATCGTTGGCCTGGCTATCTTGCTCTTCATGAATGGCGAGACCCATCGCGGCAGCTTGAAGTGGGTGGCCTTCGCCACGAGCATCGTGACCTTTGTCGCTTCCGTGCTGATGTGGATCAACTTTGATCCCGGCAGCGCCGAACTGCAGATGGTGCAGCGGAATACCTGGGCCGAGATCACGCTGGGCGAGTCGGTCATCAACGTCAGCTACTTCGTCGGCGTGGATGGCATCAGCATGCTCCTGGTGCTCTTGACGACATTCATCATGCCGATAGCGATTCTGGGTTCGTTTGGCAGCCATATCTTTGAGGAGCGCGGACGAGAGAAGCTCTACTACATTTTCTTGATGTTGCTCGAGTGGTCGATGATCGGCGTCTTTGTCGTTCACGACCTGATTATCTTCTACGTATTTTGGGAAGTCACGCTGGTGCCCATGTATTTCCTCATCGGCATCTGGGGCTCAGAGGACCGCATTTACGCCGCGGTCAAATTCTTCCTCTATACGATGGCCGGCTCGATCCTGATGCTGATCGCCATTCTGTACGTCGGCAACCGCTCTGGCACATTCAGCACCTACAGCGCCGGCGGCGATGTCGGCGTCATCGAGCGCGTGCAGACATTCGACGGCGAGGGCACATACTGGGACGCGCTGGGTCCAGAGGGCGAGGACACCGGCTTCCTGCTGAATTCTGTCGAGAGTTTCCTCTTCCTGGGCTTCTTGATCGCCTTCGCCATCAAGGTGCCGATCTTCCCCTTCCATAGCTGGCTGCCGGACGCGCACGTGCAGGCGCCCACCGCTGGCTCGGTCATTCTAGCCGGGGTGCTGCTAAAGATGGGCACCTACGGCATCGTGCGCTTCAATCTGAATCTGTTCCCCGAGGCGACTGTGGCCTGGGCGCCGACCATCGCGTTTCTGGGCGTGGTCGGCATCATCTACGGCGCCTGGGTCAGCTACGCGCAGGACAACGTCAAGAAACTGGTGGCGTACTCTTCCGTTAGCCATCTGGGCTTTGTCGTCGTGGGCATCTTCGCGTTGAACGCGCAAGGCTTGCAAGGCGCGACCCTGCAAATGGTCAACCATGGCATCAGCACCGGCGGCCTCTTCCTGATTGTTGGCATGCTCTACGAGCGCTGGCACACCAAGGAAATGGCGGACTACGGCGGCGTCTGGAAGGCGATGCCGCTATTCGGCGCCATCAGCCTGGTCATCTCGCTAAGCAGCATGGGCTTGCCGGGCCTCAACGGCTTCATCGGCGAATTCACGATCCTGCTGGGCTCGTTGGGCAGCGACTACCTCGGCTTCGCATTTACGCTCTTCGCCACGCTGGGCGTCATCCTGGCGGCGGTCTACCTGCTGAAAATGTTCCAGCACGTATTCATGGGCGAGCTACGGAATCCGCTCTCAAGCGAAGACGGCTACACGCTGGCCTGGTATGAGAAGGCGGCGTACATCCCGATCATAATCATGGTCTTCTGGATGGGCTTGCAGCCGATCGTTTTCTTCAACCTACTGGATGTTTCCGTGGACAAGATCGTAGCGCTCTTTGTTCGCTAGGAGAAAACATGTTTGAGTCGCCGACTATCGCGGAATTCCTCGCCCAATCCAACCTGGCGTCCACCCTGCCCGCGACCCTGCTGCTGGCCTGGACCCTGCTCCTGGTCCTGGTTGATTTGTTCGCCGGCGAAGAGCGTGAGCATTGGACGCCGATAGCGGCGTGCCTGGGGCTGGGCCTCAGCTTCCTCGCGAATGTTTTCGTCTATTCGCCAGCGGCCGCGGAGCAAGTGGCGCTCTACGGCATGTTCGTCGCCGACGCTTTCACCGGCTTCCTCAACGCCGTGATCCTGGTTGCGACATTTATCGCCGTCTTGATGAGTCGGGACTACCTCAAGCGCGCCGAGATCCATCGCGGCGAGTTTTATATTCTTGCGCTGATTTCATCGGCCGGCGCCATGTTCATGGTCGGCGCCAACGACCTGATCATCGTCTTTGTAGCGCTGGAATTGCTGAGCATCCCGCTCTATATCCTCGCCGCTTTCCGATCGATCAAGAATGACGGCAGCGACCTTGCGCTGAAGTCCGAAGAAAGCGGCATGAAGTACTTCATCCTTGGCGCCTTCTCCAGCGCGTTCCTGGTCTTCGGCGCGGCTTTGGTTTACGGCGCCACCGGCACGACCAGCATCCCGCAGATCTTCGAAATTGCCGGCAGCATCGTAGGCGCGACATCGTCAGCCGCCTTCTATCTGCTGGTTGGCGTTGCGCTGCTAATCGTCGGCTTGGGCTTCAAAGTCGCCGTCGTGCCCTTCCACATGTGGACGCCCGATGTCTACGAAGGCGCGCCGACGCCCGTCACTGCCTTTATGAGCGTGACCGCCAAGATCGGCGGCTTCGCGGCTTTGCTGCGCGTCTTGATCACTGGGCTCTCCGTGCTGGTGTTGGCCGATAGCGAAGTCGCGGTCTGGCAGGCGACTGCCACCCTCATCGCCATACTCACGCTGATTCTCGGCAATTTCGTCGCCATCTCGCAGCGCAATCTCAAACGCATGCTTGCCTATTCGTCCATCGCCCATGCCGGTTACATCATGGTGGCGGTGGCGGCCGCCGGCAGCGCCGTGATCGCCAACGCCGCGACTCAGGGCGCGCTTGTGTACATGATGGCTTATATGTTCACCAATTTGGGCGCCTTTGCGGTGGTCATGTCTATCGAGCGCGTTGACGGCAGCGGCGGGAATATCGACGACCTCAATGGCTTGGCGCAGTCTCGTCCGCTTATGGCCATGGCGATGACAATCTTCATGCTCAGCCTCACGGGCGTGCCCTTGACCGCCGGCTTCGTCGGCAAGTTCATGATATTCTCCGCGGCCGTGCAGGCCGGTCTCTTTGGGCTGGCGGTGATCGGCGTCCTGACCAGCGTGGTCAGCGCCTTCTACTACATCCGCGTCGTCGTGAATATGTACTTGCGCGACCACGAGGGCGAGCTGATTCCGGCCCTCGAGACGCGCTATGTGCGCCTGGCGATCAATGTCGCGCTGGCCGGCACGCTGGTCTTCGGCATCTTCTACCCCTTGGCCACCAACCTGGTCAGCATGGTGAGCATCGCTTGACCGCGCCGGCCGCTCGCGTACGCCAAGTTCGCAGCGCATTGAAGCTGCCTGTTCGCGCGTGAGCCGCCATGTCTCGCAAAGAACGCGAAGGCGTCTTGTGGGTGCTCTTGGCGGCTGCGGGCTTCGCGCTGATGCCGTCCATGGTGAAGACCACCTATCTTCATTCGTCTTTCGCGCCTTTTGATATCGCCATCTGGCGCTTTATCTTCGCCGTGCCCATGATGTGGGCGCTGGTCTATCGCGGCCGGCGCGCGGCCGCGACAAAGCGCCCAAACGACGCGCCGATACGCCCGATGCTGGCCGTTGGCATCGTTATATCCGCCGCGGTGCTTGCGGCTTTCTTCGCGCTGGAGCGTTTGCCGGGCAGCACGTATATCGCGCTCTTTTATTCGTATCCAGCAATGGTCGTGGTGCTTTCCGCGCTGCTGGGCGAGCGTATTCGGCCCGTAGCCTGGCTGGCGCTGGCGATGGCGCTAACCGGCGTCGTACTCACCGTGCCAGACCTCATGCTCGGCGCGGGCATTGATTCGTTCGGTGTGGCATTGGCGCTGCTCAACGCGGCGATCGTCGCGGTCTACTACATGCTGGCCAAGCGAACTCTGGCGGGCGTGGCAGATGTATCCGGCGCCAGCGCCTGGATGATGGTCGGGACGCTGGCCGTCCTGCTGCTGCTAATTCCCGTGCGCGGCCTGCAAATGCCGCAGAATGCGCTCTCGCTTCTTCTGCTCCTCGGCATCGCCGCCTTGGGAACCGTGCTGCCGATTTTCGCCATCAACCTGGCCATACAGCGCATCGGCGCCGCCCAGACGTCGCTCATCAGCACGGTCGAGCCGATCCTCTCGATGGTCGTCTCCATGCTGATCCTCGCGGAAGTCATTCAGACGATTCAGTGGCTCGGCGCCGCGCTGATCATTGGCAGCGTGATCGTGCTGCAATTGCGCCCGCGCAACCCGATCGATACTAGCATCGTCCACGAAGCGGGATAGAATTCAGCCTATGTTCACCAGCGAAAAGCTGCCACGAGAAACGCTCGACAATCTCAAGCGCAACCGCGAAGGTCGTTTGTCTTCGCGTCAATGGCTGCAATTGATCACCGAGCCGCTGACGACTCTGCTGCTGCTGTCCGTGCCCTTGATTCTGATCGCCGGGCGCTACGGGCCGGCGGGCCGGCTCATCGTGCTCGCGCTAATTGGAGCCTTTGTCCTTACGATGGCGATGCGCGCCCTGCGCTTCGCCCGCGTGAAGCTCTGCTATCGCGTGCTATACGCCAATGCTACGCAGCCGCGCTGGAAACTCTGGCGCAAATCGACCCTGACCAGCAAGTCGGGCGAGAGCATTCGCTTCGATCACCGGCTCTCGGGCCGCCTTAAGGTTGAACCGGACCAGGCCTTACACGCCTACTATATCGAGGCGGGCGGCCGCCGCATCTTGCTGACCGCCGTGCCCAGACGCCACCCGGACGCGGAACTGGCCGAACCGAGCACTCACTTTGAACGGGCCGGCGGCGTCTACTTCGACGATTAGCCGAGCTGGCCGCTCAATTCGAGGACTTCAACCCCGTCTTCGTCGACCCAGACGCCGCACTGGCCCCCGCCTTCCGCGACATCCAGGTCGACGATCGCGCCATCAAAACGCATGACCGGATGATAATAGCGCGCTACCTGGTCAGCAGCGGCGTCAATATAGTGGCCGATCAAAGCGCGGCGAAAGCGACCGGTGGATGTATTCGGGTAGCTGCCGTGAATCACTTGGCCGTTGAAAAAGAAGACATCGCCGGCTTTCATGACCACCGGCTCCGGCTGCATATCGGCAGATAGCGGCACGGTGACATCGGTGAAGCTCTCGCTGGTATCGGCATCGACCGGGCATAGCAGCGGCAGTTTGTGGCTGCCCGGCACTACCTGCAAGCAACCGTTCTCCTCATCGCAATCATCAAGCGCCATCCAGGCTGCGATGCAAGTGCCAGGCTGCACGCGCAGATAATACTGGTCCTGGTGCAGGGCCTGGCCGCGCGCGCCAGCCGGCTTGAAATAGAGCATTGTTTGGACGGCAAGCGGCTCTTTGCCCAGCAACTGACGAAAGGCGCTGCCGATGCGCTCGTGAAGCATCCAGTCGAGGCTGACCTTGTCCCAGCGGTGCATGTGAATCAGACGCGGATAACGCTTTAGCGGGTCGCTGCTGCCCGCATCGACGCCGGCGAAATCGCCCGGATATTCGCCCGCCGCCCGCATGTCCATATAATGCCGGCGGTAGCTCGCTGTTTCTTCCGCGCTGAACATGCCGCGAACGGTGACATATCCCTGCTCGGCAAATTGCTTTACATCCACCTGCATGAGCTTTCTCCCGCGAATCGCTGTTGCTCTGCCGACCGTAATGATTACAATCGTCCGCAAAAATTGTACGCGCGATGGGAACGTTTATGCAAGTCCTCGGTGTCTCGGATGTAAAGTCGGCGCTGCGCCAGTTGAATCTGGATCTCAAAGTGCTTGTATTCTCCGCCTCCACTGCAACCTCGCAGCAAGCGGCGGATAATGTCGGCTGCGACCTGGGCCAGATCGTGAAGAGTCTGGGCTTTATGATCGACAAGAAACGACCGACGCTGGTATTGGCCAGCGGCGACCAGACAGTCGACGAACGCAAGCTGGCCGCGCTTTTCGCGGTCGGGCGCAAGAAAGCGCGCATGATGACTGCCGAGCAGTGCATTACGCATTTGGGTTACCGGCCGGGTGGCGTCCCGCCTGTCGGCCATCGCAGCGGCGATATTGCGATTTACCTTGACCAGTCGCTGAAGCGCTATGAGCTGGTCTACGCGGCCGGCGGCGCGGCCAATGCCATATTCCCGATACGTCTGGATAGCTTGCACGAGGTGACCCGCGGCGTCTTCGTCGACCTGATCAAATGACAGCGCCGGTCACGCAGGCGCGCTCAGCCGGGCGAAACCTGCAGCGTGGTCAGGTACACCTCATTGCCGATGGCGCTACCATCGGGGTAGCGCAGCGGCAGAGCGGCGCCGCTCAACGTTTCTTTGGCGGCCAGCAGCAGATTGTAGCGACCTTCCTCTAGGTCGCAGGGCATCTGCAAGCTGGTGCGGTCGCGGTAAAATCGGCCAGTCATCCACTCAGTCGTAAAGACGTCGGCTGGGATCGAATTTTGAATGGCGCGCTGGCCGTCGCCGTCGGCGAGGATGACGCTCAGCGAGTAGGATTCGTCAACTTCGGCGCTGATCCGCCACCAACTTTCGACGGTGAGGCTTTGACAGGCTGCGACCTCTACCGAGCCCTCAAGCGTCCAGGCGTAGAGGTTAAGCTGTTCGCCGGCTCGCAGCAGCGGCCCCTGATTATCTGGGACACGCGCATATTCGCTCAGCGCGTAATCCGTCACGTAGGGTTCGTCCCAAGCCTGCGTTCGGATGAGGGCGTAGTGCTGATTGAGCCAGTCCGCGAAGTCAGTCCCAAGCGCGTTGCCGCCGCCCTGTGTCAAATGCCAGAGCTGCTCGTGAGCGGGCAGCCGTCCGGCAAAATCGGCCGCTTCAAAAGTCTTGAAAATGTTCACCAATTCGTCCGGATAATTGGGTGGATGCGCCGAGTCGCGCGGTTCGACCAGGTGGAATTGCCGATATTTTGACATCTTGTCGGGCGTGAAATCGATGAAGTAATAGGCGGCCGGCAGCAGCCAGCGCCAGGCCCCGTTGAACTCTGTCACGACGACGCTGTCGTTCTGATAAGTCGGCGCCATGGTCTGCACGAAGTCGCGATAAGGAGCGTTTTCGACCTGGACCCGTAGATTCTGCGGCGCGTGCAAGATCAGCAGCAAGACAATCAGCATGGCCGCCTTGGTCGGCAGCATGCGCAAGCCCAGCGCCATACATACGGCAATCAAGGGCGCGAACATCACGACATTCCGCAGCGAAAAACTGCTCACGACCCAGTTTGCCGCGTATGCGATGAGCAGGGCGGAAAGCAGAAGCGCCGGAATATAAAGCGTGGTGACGCGTGGGCTGAATCGCAAGCGCCGGCTGTCTACAGGGAAGCGGCGCGCCACGGTAGGCGCAAATGGGCTCAAAAGCATGAGAAGCTGATAGAGCAGCTCAGGTTGGAATCTGCTCTGGCTGTAAAACAGCAGTATTCCTGTCCAGCCCGGGGGAATGGCGTAATAGATGCCTCCCGGCATGACGATCAGGATCGCTTGCAAGAAGGGCAGAAGCCAGCCAAGAAAAGACAGTCCGATGAAGGCCCACATCAGGAGCGAGTTCAACCACAGCTTGCGGTCGTAGCGCGTGAACAATGCCAGGCAGACTGCATGCGCCGGGAAGACAAATACCGAGAAAAAATCGTATATATGGCGGCGATGCCAGTGAGCGTATAAGCAAACATCAGGGCAGAAGACGGTTTCCGCATCCACCGGAAGAAGAGAAGGTGCAGCGCCGTGACCAGAGCGACAAGCAAAGGATACGGGCGCAATTCGTACATGGCGCTGGCTGCGAAGCCATAGACGCCGAGCAAGACAATCGCGTAGAGACCAACGCGCCGGCCGCAAACTTGCCTGCCCAGTTGATACAACACCGCGAACGTCAGCAGATTGACAAGCTTGGAAAACCAGCGCGTGATTTGTTCCGCGAGTCCAAAGCTGTCCAGCCAGATGTCGACCAGCAGCCGCCAGCCGGGGACTTCGGGATCGTCTGCCGTATCCAGCACTAGCGACGACCACGAATAAAGCGAGGACATTCGCGTCACAAAGATTTCGTCCTCGCGATAGTTGCGATTGCCGTAGACGTGCGCATGCAGAAGCGCATTCGCAAGGATCAAGAAACTCGCCGCTAGAACCGCTAATGCGCGCTTGTTTGCCTCACTAGAGTTCATGTCGGAACTGGTTCGTACTTCCCGGCATTCCAGTTGCGCCAAACGGCTAGCTCGCTTCCGCCTTCACATTCACTTTGTACCGCAATTGCTCCAGCACCTCCAGCAGTCGCGTCTGCCAATGTCCCTCGGCCGCTCGCAGGCGCACCTCCGTCCGCGTGACCTGGATGTCGTCGCCCAAGGTCAGCGCCAGCAGCTCGCGCCTGACCGTGGCCAGGTAGGGCAGCTTGATCAGCACTTGCTCGCGCGGCAGCCGAATGTGGCTGGCGCGCACCGCCAGCGCCAGGACTTTCACCCGGATCTGATACAGCAAGCCTTCGACCGCAGCCGGCAGCGGGCCGAAGCGGTCCGCCAACTCTTGCCGTATAGCGTCGACCTCGTCGAGCTGCGTGATATTGCCGATGCGGCGATAGAGTTGCAAGCGCAGCGCCATTTCTGGGATCCAGTCCGTTGGCAGGTATGCCGGCAGCGGCAGGTCAATGATGATGCGCTCGCGCGCGGAGGCGGGCGCCACTTCTTCGCGCTCTGGCGCCGGACCGTCCCGCTCTTCCTTGACCGCTTGTTGCAGCATCTCGGTGTACAGGTGCAGGCCGACGCTGGCGATATGCCCCGATTGCCTCATGCTAAGAATATCGCCGCTGCCGCGCATCTCCAAATCGCGTATGGCGATTTGAAAGCCGGCGCCGAGTTGCGTGTTCTCGGCCAGCGTTTCGAGGCGGTTTCGCGCCTCTGCGGTAAGCGTGCCGCGGTCGTGAAAGAAATAGGCGTAAGCCTGCTGCGCCGAGCGCCCCACGCGGCCGCGCAATTGATACAACTGCGACACGCCAAAGAAATCCGCCCGGTCGACGATCAGCGTATTGACACGTGGCATATCAATGCCGTTTTCGATAATTGAGGTCGATATCAGGATGTCATATTCCCCGCGCGAGAATTCGGCCATCACGGTTTCCAGAGCGCGGGGGCTCATCTGCCCATGCGCCACCGCGATCGAGGCTTCGGGCGCGATCCGCTCGATTTTGCTACGCGTCATGTGTATGGTCTTGACGCGATTGTGCACCACAAAGATTTGCCCGCCGCGCTCGATTTCCCGCATGATGGCGCGCTGGCTCAGCTTGTCGTCCCAAATCCCGACCTGAGTGATGACCGGCAGGCGCTCCTCTGGGGGCGTCTGAATCATGCTGATATCACGTATGCCGCTTAAGCTCAGGTAGAGCGTCCGCGGGATCGGCGTGGCCGTCAGCGTCAGGATGTCAATCCGCGCGCGCTGCTTTTTGAAATGTTCCTTGTGCTTGACGCCAAAGCGCTGTTCCTCGTCGATAATCATCAGGCCCAGACGCTTGAAGCGAATATCGGCCGAGAGCAGGCGATGCGTGCCGACGATGATATCCACCTCACCGCTGCTCAGCCGCTCGACGATACGTGTCTGCTGCGCCTTGTTGCGAAAGCGCGACATCATTTCGATCTCGACCGGAAACGCCGCCAGACGCGCGCGGAAAATCTCGAAGTGCTGTTGCGCCAGCACCGTTGTCGGCGCCAGCACCGCCACCTGCATGCCGTCTTGCACCGCCTTGAAGGCGGCGCGCAGGGCGACCTCGGTCTTGCCGAAACCGACATCGCCGCAAATCAGCCGATCCATGGGTTTGCGGTCGTGCATGTCGGCTTTGACTTCCTGAATGACGCGCAGTTGGTCTTCCGTCTCGACGAATGGAAAGCCCGCCTCCATCTCGTGCTGCCAGGCGGAGTCGCCGCTGAAGGCATGGCCCACGGCGCTGGCGCGCTCGCTGTAAATCGCCAGCAGTTCGCGGGCTTCTTCGACGGCGTTGCGCCGCGCCTTGTCCCGCGCTTTGATCCACTGGTCCGCTTTGCCCAGCTGGTTCAGCTTCGGCGCTTTATCGTCCGCCCCGACATAACGGGAGAGCCGATCGGCTTGGTGAATGGGCACGTAAATCGTGTCCGCGCCCTGATACTCCACCAGCAAATATTCGCGCTCGGTGGTATTGACCTTGCGGTGCCGCAGACCTGCGAACTTGCCGATACCGTAGTCGACATGAACCACGTATGTGCCTTCTTCCCAGTCGGTATAACTGGAGTCGGCCGCTTTGCCGCGTCGGGGCTCTTGACGGCGGCGCGGTTCGGGGCGCGTCCAGCCGAAAATCTCGGCGTCCGTGACGAAGTGGAGCGTTCCATCGTCGCCCGTGAGCGACCAGCCTTCGGCGGCGGCGCCGCGGATGAAACACAAACTGCCTGGCTCGGGCGCGGCTTCGATGCTGGTCACGGTGGGAATGAAGGTCGACGCGTCCTGCTCGTACCACAAGTTCTCCAGGCGCTCGACCTGGTCTGTGATGACAACCACGCTGTCGCCCTGGCCCAATTGCCGCCGGATCTGTGTGAGCAGCGGACGCAGTTGACCGCCATAACGCGCGCCCGGTTCAAAGGCCGCGCTCCCGGTAAAGCTGCTGAGCCCCGCGCTCGCCCGGCTCTCCAGCTCGCGCTGGACCGCCTCCCATTCCAAGTACGGCTGCGGGTGATCGGTCGCGATCTGGCCGGCGGCCTCCGCTTCGCCGCGATTAACTTGCGCCTGCTCGGCGATCTCGCGCGCCGTTTCTGCTACAAATTGCGCATCCTCGATCAGAATCAGGGCGTTCTTCGGAATATAGTCCAACAGGCTGGCCGGCGCGTCATAGAGGTAGGGCAGGTAGTGCTCGAGGCAGGGGAAGGCGCTGCCCTGGGTCAGCGATTCGATGTCGGCGCTGATGCTGGAGTAGTCGGCCGGATCGTTTGAATATGCCGCCGCCCACGCTTGCAGCCTGGCGCCAACCGCGGGCGCGCGCAGCGGCAAGGCTTCGCGCGCGGGCGGGATTCGCGCCGACTCCACCCGGTCAATGCTGCGCTGGCTGCCCGGGTCGAAGCGCCGCAGGCTTTCAATCTCGTCATCAAAAAACTCGATGCGCAGCGGGAACTCGCTCGAATGCGGGAAGACATCTAGGATGCCGCCGCGCCGGCTGAAGCTGCCCGGTTCCATGACGAGAGCGGCCGGCTCGTAACCCATGCCGATCCAGCCCAATATTAGCTGTTCCATTGAATGCCGCTCGCCCCGCGCCAATTCGATCGTAGCGCCGCGGAATTCGCCGGGCGGCATGGTCTTCTGTAAGAGAGCGCGCGCCGATGCGATGACGATCGGTCCGCTGGTATCCGCTGAATGCGTCAACGCGGACAAGGTCGCGATGCGATTGCGTATCACGCTCGCTTCCCAGGGCGCCCGGTCAAAGAAGCGCGCCGAAGGCTCGGCGAATCGATGCAAGCGCTGCGCGTCGTCTAACCAGATCGGCAACTGCTCGCTGACGTTGTAGGCTCGCCGCACGGCCGCAGTCAGATAGAAGATGGGCTCCTGCCAGTCTCGCGCCAATGCCGCCAGTAGAAATGGCCGCGCCGCGCGGACGACGTTGAAGTCCAGCCCCGCTTCACGCGCGCGCAGCCGGTCCAGCAATTCCCTATAGCGCTGCGTCTGACGCAATGCGTCCAACAATCCAGTTAGCTGAAGCGACATAATGTCCTGTCTCAGTGACTCCAAGCAAGTAATGAGGATGGTTGCTGTTTCAGCGCCGTCTCCAACATTATCGAAAGGTCGTAGGGGCGAGCCGGTGGCTCGCCCACGCTCGCCGAAGACTTCTAATCACGCTTCGCATAACTAACTTGGAAGTACTTCTATTGACAAGCAGCAACGAACCAGTATATCAGAGCGCGCATAGAGGAACTAGACGCGCTGCCGAAAGTCCCGCTGAAGCGCGGCGCATAATGTGATACGCTTGGCGCTTGCGTTCCGGCATCTGAAGCGACCTTTGAATGAATGAGCGATTGGTCAAGGCTATGCGCAGGAGTCTCCTGCTCTGTTTTGTGGCGCTGGCCTATGGCCTGCTGCCGGCGGTGGCGCAATCGCAAGCGGACCTGCCCGCCGCCTGCGATCTGGAGAATCGCCGCCCGCAGCGCCGCTTTTATCAGCGGGGCAACGCGCCCGACGACCACAACCACGACGACTGGCCAACTTCCGCGCTCAGTCAGCAGGGCATCGACCCGGCGCTGGTCGCCACTGGCTTGGCGCGCCTGGCGGATTCGCCGACAAGGCTATCGCTGATCTTGCTGCGCAACGGGCATATCGTATACGAGCAGTACTTCAACGGCAGCCATGTAGCGGACAGCAACAATATCGCCAGCGTGTCAAAGAGCATTTTGTCGGCGCTGGTCGGCATTGCCTTTGAGCAAGGCCATTTCCAGACACTTGACGATCGTGTGGCCGACTACTTGCCGGAGTACTTTGCGGAGCCCGCCGATCCTCGTCTCCTCGATTTGCGCCTGCGCCACCTGCTGACCATGACGCACGGCCTGGCCTGGAGAGAAAATGAAAGCGAGCGCGCCCTCAACCGCAGCGCTGACTGGGTGGCGGATATTCTGAGCCTCCCGTTCAGCAACGAGCCGGGCGCGCGCTTCCACTACAGCACCGGCGCCTCACATGTCATGTCAGCGGTTTTGACCGAGGCCACCGGCATGAGCGCCTGCGAATTCGCGCATCGATACCTCTTGGAGCCGCTGGGCATCGACGCCGAATTCTGGGGCGTCGACCCCAAGGGCTACTTCACCGGCGGCCACAGCGTAAGCATGACCGCGCGCGAGCTGGCGCGCTTCGGACAGCTCTTCCTGCAAGAAGGGCGCTGGCAAGGCGAGCAGTTGCTGCCCGGCTGGTGGGTTGTGGCGTCAACATCGCCGCAAGTCGACATCGCCAATGACTACGCCGGCTACGGCTATTACTGGTGGCTGAACCGCATCGCCGGCCATGACATGTATTCCGCCCTGGGCGCGGCCGGCCAAATCTTGCACGTCATTCCAGATCTCGAACTGGTTCTGGTAACCACCCACCGTTTCTCCGGCAATCCGCGCGATTACGCCGAAGAAGCCGAGACCTATCAATTCCTCTGGAACGACTTAATCCCGGCGATCGCGATCGGCTAGTCGATCAACGCCTGATAGGTCAGCGCGCGGAAGTCTTGCTGGAAGGGCAGCATATTGTCCATCAGCTGCGTCATGATGATGCCCGCCAACTGCTCTTGCGGGTCAACCCAGAAGTTGGTGGCCGCGGCCCCGCTCCAGCCGTAGTTGCCGTCCGAATTGAGCACGCCCGTCTGGGCCGCGTCCATCACAACGTCAAATCCCAGGCCGAAGCCGCGCCCGGGAATAGCGGCAGGGCCAATCGCCATGGGCAGCGACTCGGCCTTGATGTGATTGCGCGTCATGAACTCCAGCGTCTTCCGCCCGATGAAGCGAACATCGCCCAGCTCCCCTTCGTTCAGCAGCATGTTTGCAAACTGCCAGTAATCCGCCGCTGTCGAGACCAGGCCGCCGCCGCCCGAGGGCGCGCATGCCGGCTTCGTATAGTCGTGCAAGGGGATATGCGGCGTGCTCTCGTAAGCGCTGAAACCGCCGGTCTGCGCATCGTGGCGATAGAGCTTGGCGAAACGGTCCAGCTTGTCTGCCGGGACGTGAAATGCCGTATCCGCCATGCCCAGCGGCTCAAAGATGCGCTCAGCCAGGAAGTCTTCAAATGGCATATCGGCCAGCACTTGCACGAGATAACCGCAGACATCGGTGGCGACGCTATAATTCCAGGCGCTGCCGGGCTGGAAGCGCAGCGGCAAATCGGCGATGCCCAGGATCTTTTCTTCCAGCGACGCCGTCTCGCTGCGAAAAATCGAATTGCGATACATTTCGTCGATCGGCGTGTCGAAGAAGAAGCCGTAGCTCAAACCGGCCGTATGCGTGAGCAAGTGCCAAATCGTCATTGGCGGATTCTGCGGCGCGAGCTGCGGACCCATATAGCCCTGGCCCGCGTACACTTTCGTGTTGCCGAAGGCGGGAATGTAGCGGCTGACCGGCTCAACCAGTTGGAACTTGCCTTGCTCGTACAGCATCATCAAGGCAATGGAGGTTATCGGCTTGGTCATGCTGTAGATGCGGAAGATCGTGTCAAGCGCCATGGTCTGCCGCCGCTCGGCATCACGGAAGCCGATGGCTTCAAAATGCGCGACTTCCGAATCCCGCCCGACCAGCGTGACAAAGCCCGAGACCCGTTCCTCCGCGACATATTGCCGTAGCTTGGCGCGGATGTTCGATAGACGCTCGGCAGACATGCCCACCAATTCCGGCGCGATAACTTGCATGGTTTCTTCCTCGCTCTTGAGCCGTTACTGTGTAATCAGCATTAATCGATTCAGTCCAATTCTATGGATTCGCCGCTTGCCGAGGCCGGGGCGACCGCAACCCGCCCATCAGGCCTGCGGCTCGCTCGCTTCATCCAGGGCGCGGCGCATATCCAGCGCTTTCGGATGCTGCGGATTAATCGCCAGCGCCAGCGAGACGACGTCCAGCGCAGCGGCGGAGTCGCCCGCTTCGCGCAGATGCTGCGCCAATATCAGATAGCGGCTGACGGCCTTCTTCTTGTTGTCCTGCGCCAGATACCACTCAGCGATTTCGCGCTGCATGGCAACCAAACCCGGACGTATCGCCACGGCCTTGCTCTTCTCGGCGATGGCCTGCTCGCTCTGGCCCCGGCATTCGTATAGCTGCGCCAGCTTAAGATGGTTGGCGACCGCCGCGTCGATTTGGCCGAGCTTCTTCTGCAGCGCGATCAGCTTAATCAAGGGCTTGGGATCACGTGGGGCAAGTTCATGCGCCCGCGCAAAGACGACCAGTTGCTCGCTGAGATCCGGCTTGCTGTCTCGCCGCCCGCCACCTGCCGCATTGCCGTTGTACTGCGACATCGCCCGCTCGAGCCCGTCGCTCAGCCAGACTTCGATGGCGTCCGCCGCCCGCGCCGCCAGCTCTTCGGCGCGAATGGCATCATCGCCCCGGAAGGCTTGCAGCACGTAGTGGACCGGGTCCATCCGCCCCGGCGGACGACCGATGCCGAAACGCAAACGCGCGAAATCCGCGTCGCCCAAATGCCGAACTATATTTCGCAGCCCCTTTTGGCCGCCGTGGCCGCCATTCCAGCGCAGCCGCAGCGCGCCGAAGGGCGTATCCAGATCGTCATGGACGATGAGCAGATTCTCGCGCGCAATCTTGTAATAGTCGCTCAGTTGACGCACCGACTCGCCGCTGCGATTCATGTAGGTCAGCGGCTTGGCCAGCTTGACGCGCCGCGCGCCAATCCGGCCGTCCCAGGTCAGCGCGCGCTTTTCCGATCGGCCCGCGCCGAGGCGATGGCGCCGCGCCAATTCATCCACGACCGTGAAGCCGACATTATGGCGCGTCGCTTCATATTTGGCCCCGGGATTCCCCAAGCCGACAATCAAGTAGATTTCAGACATACGCGTTGCTGGTTCGTCGCCCTTTGCTGGGCCGTATGGTAGCAGAGCGAGGCCGCGCTTGAATAGCGAAATTGCGGCTTAAATCGGGCAGTCGTCCACATAGCGCGGGTAGGTGAATTTCGCTCGCTCGGCCGCGCCTAGATCAAGCTCGACTGTGACGAATGGTTCCGCCTCGCTGGTCGTGGCGAGGACCGCGCCATCGGGGTCACAGAGCCAGCCCGCGCCGCCCAGGTCAACTCTGCCCGCGCGCCCGGCATGATTCGACGAGAGACAGTAGGCGCCCGATACGACCGCGGCCGTCCGCCCGCCGGCCAGCCACTTGGCATTGGTGGGGCGCGGCGTGCTGCGCGGATTCAGCAGCAGATGGATGCCGATCTTGCTGTATTCGCGCGCGTGCTGCAGGAACCAGAGCTCGGTGCAAATCATGACGCCCAACGTCAGGCCGCCGACGCGGGTCGGCTTGAATTCGATGGGCGCGCGGTCATACCAGTTGACTTCCCAGTAGCCCTCGTCATTAGGCAGATAGGTCTTCGCATGAATCCACTGCAGCCCGTCCACTGCCGACCACAAATATGCGACATTGTGGCGCGCGCCGTCGATGTCGCGCGGGGCCGTGCCGATGACGTATCTCGCGCCGAGCTCGGGCAGTCGGCCCAGCCAGGCCTCATGCGAGCTCACAGCGCGCTGCCAGGTGGCTTCGTCCGGCTGCGGCGCGGCGCAGAACCAGGGCGCAAAGCACATCTCCGGCAGCAGCACCAGGTCAGGCGCGTTTACGGCCGTATGCCGCGCAAGCCGCTCCCACTCCGCCTCCGGCTGATTCGCGTCGAGTTGCGTGATCGTGGCTTTCAGAAGATTCGCCATGACTCAAGCCAATTCGCGCTGCTGGCTGAATTGCGTTTCGTAGAGATTGGCGTACAAGCCGCCGCGCGCCAGCAACTCCGCATGGCTGCCGCGCTCGACAATACGGCCGCGGTCGAGCGCCAGAATCAGATCGGCCGCCAGAATCGTGCTGAGCCGATGCGCGATGACGATGCTGGTGCGGTCGCGCAGGATCTGACTCAGCGCGTCCTGTATCAGCGCTTCGGACTGGCTGTCGAGATGGCTGGTCGCCTCGTCCAGCACGAGGATGCGCGGGTCTTTCAAGACCACGCGCGCGATCGCCAGGCGCTGCTTTTCGCCGCCGCTCAGCCGATAGCCGCGCTCGCCCACAATCGAGTCATAGCCGTCGCTCAGCCCCATGATGAAGTCGTGAATATGCGCGACTTTTGCCGCGGATTCGAGCTCGGCCTGCGTCGCGTCCGGTTTGGCGTAGAGCAGATTGGTGCGGATGGAATCGTGGAAGAGGTAAGTCTCCTGCGTCACCATGCCGATATTCTCCGACATCGTCCGCAGGCTCAGTTCGCGCAGATCGTATCCGTCCAGCGTGATGCGCCCGGCGGCGGGATCGTACAAGCGCGGGATCAAGTATGTCAGCGTGGTTTTGCCGGCGCCGCTAGGCCCCACCAGGGCAATCAACTGACCCGGCTCAATGCCGAACGACAGCCGCTCCAGCGCCAATTCGCGCGCTTGATGCGTCGCGCCGCTTGTCGAAGCGCCGTTGCCCCGCCGCGCCGGATCCCCAGTGCGCGTCGCGGCGACATTATCGATGCGCCCGATTCGCTCGACATCGGACAGCAGTTGGCTGCGGTCAATTTGATAGCGAAAGGTGACGTCTTCGAACGCGAGCGCGCCCGTCACGCCATTCAGGTGAATGGCGTCGTCCTTTTCTTCGATTTCCAGCGGCAGGTCGATGATCTCAAATACCCGCTCGAAACTGACGATGGACTGGGCAAAATCGACCGGCGCGTTCGTTAATGCTTGCAGCGGCGTATAAAGCTGGGCGAGGAACGCGGCAAAGGCGACGATATCGCCAATCGTGAACTCGCCGCGAATCACCAGCATGCCGCCGACCCAGTATACCAGCGCCGTCCCAACCACGCTGACCAAGCCGATCAGCACGAAGAACTGGCTGCCCAGCACCGCACGCTTGATGCCGGCATCGCGCACATCGGCGGCGCGCTTGTCAAAATGCTCGACTTCGGCGTCGATACGCCCGAAGAGCTTGACCAGCAGGGCGCCGCTGATATTCAGCGTTTCGTTCATCATCGCGTTCATCTGCGCGTTGTAGCCCATCTGCTCGCGCGCGATTCGCTGCAAGCGGCTGCCTAACCGCCGCGCCACCAAGACGAACAGCGGCAGCACCATCACGCCCAAAATCGTCAGCTGCCACTTCATGCCCAGCATCACCGCCAGCGTAGCGACCACGGTAATCACGTTGGTGATGATCGACACGATAGTGTTGCTGATGGCGTTCTGCGCGCCAACCACATCGTTGTTGAGGCGGCTCATCAGCTCGCCTGTCTTGGTGTTGGTGAAAAAGCGCAGCGACATCTGCTGCAGGTGATGATAGAGCGAGACGCGCAGGTCATAAATCACGCCTTCGCCGATCGCCACATTCAGTTTGCGCTGCCAGATGCGGACGACGCCGCTGATGACCGGAATCACCACCAGCCCCAACGCCAGAAGATTGAGCTTGCCGAAGTCTTTTTGCGGCAGCGCCTGATCGATAATCTCGCGAAATATCAGCGGGCTGAGCAAGCCCAGGCCGGTCGTCAGCACGATAGTCGCCAACATGCCGGCAATCTGCCGCCGGTAGGGCTTGGCATAAGCCAGCACCCGCAGCAAAAGACGCCGCGTCACATTGGGCTTGGCATTGCCATGCCCGTGCATGTAGCGGAACCAGCCGCCGCCGCGCATCATCATCTGCGTCTATGCCTCCTGAACTGACTATAGCATAAGGGCGCCCGCCGTTTTCCAGCCACTGCACGAATGGCTAGGGCTGGCGCCGTCGCTTCCAACGCTTTGCCAATGTGCAAACGGTGGCGCCAGTTTGGAATTGTGGCCGAGCTGGTGAATCAAGGACGCTTAGCGATCCAGCGCCAAGCCGCGGACTATGGCGCGCGCGTCCGCCAGCGTTGATGCGAAGAGCACCTCGCGGCCTTGCATATCGCTGTTGAAGGTCTTCTGAATCGTCTGATAGATCGTGCGGAGCGCGCCGTTTGCGCCCACAACGACGCGCGAGCCTTCGTTGGGTCTCGCTTCGCCGGTCGCCAGCAGGTTCTTCGCGCCGCTCATGATGTCGCGGGGGATCGCCGCGCCTTCCAGGTCAATAATCAAGTCGACGAAGTGCTCAACGCTGCCGATCAACTCATCGGCTTTTGAGATGGCGTCTTCCAGATCCGTCCAACTCCACTCCGATTCAAACTCCAGCAGAACCACCGTCTTCTTCTTGTTGTCCCAGCGCGTTACGATCGCCATCTTCTTGAACTCGCCATTCACCCGAAGTTATGAAAAGTATACGCGTTATTATGCCAATAGTTGTCAGCTTTTCCAGCCGGAGATCGCCACCGATTCCCGCGCTGAGCCAGCCTTCAGCTGGGAATTCGCGCGCTCAATTGGCTTGCACCTGGAACGCCACCGGCGTGCCGAGCGCGACATTGTCGACCCTCAGTTCGACGCTCCAGGCGCCGGCCACAAAAGCGGTATCGGTCTGGTCGATAAAGAACCAGATACAGGCGCCGTCGATGCTGTTTTCCGCCTCAAAGCTGAAATAAGCCACTTCAATGCCGCGGCGATGCCAGCGCGATGATATCTCGGCGCCGGCAGGAATATTGTAGGCCTCGGCGACGACATAAATCTCAGTTGACGCCGGCGTAAACACGGGGTTCACGTCGATGGCGCAGTCGTTTCGGTCGACGCCGGAAGCCATGACAACATTCTCGAAGCGCGGGCCCGTGGCCGTAGCCTGCGGCGGGCTGGCGGCTGATGAAGGAGTCGCGCTGGCAGTCGTCGCGAGGGTGGCCGTTGCAATCGGACGAACCTGGATGATATCAGCCTGCCGCGTCGCCGTCGCTGTTGCGAGGGCGATCCGCGTCGGCGCGAGTTCGATCCGGCTGACTTCGGTCTGGATGAAGCTGGTGTCCGTTCCCAGGCCGATCAGACTGAACTGCAGAAACTCGCCGGCGTCCTCGGCCTGGGCGACGCGCGCGGCAGCGTATTCCAGCGTGGTATTCATGCGCGCGCGCACGACTGTCGCCGTCGCCCGCAGGCGTTCCACATCCGCTTTTGCCATCTCAAAATGCGCTGTCGCGGTCAGATGCGGCGAGCTGGAGCCGCAGGCGGCAAGCGCGGGCGCCAGGGCCAGAAGCGCCATTATGCCGGCCAGGCGAGGTTTAAGAGAAAGCGGCGGCTTCATAATGCGAAAGATTATAGCGCAAAAGCAAAACCGCCTCGTGCTTGGCAAGGCGGCCGCTGGGAGTGGAAGCGCCGGGGACCTGCCCCCCGGGTCCGCTGGTTTCGAATCTCGCACATCTACAAGCTTAGCCGTCTGGTAAGTTTCGCCTCATGCAGGCCCAGGCGGCGCGCTTTACATGAGGCTAGCCGATGAGTCTTGGCGTCGTCTTATCGGCGTGGACGACGGGCGCCCTAACTTTTTATGACACTCATCGCAGCTCGCAAAGGGAGACGAATCTGCGGGAGCGGTAGAGGACATTCTGCCTCTACACCCTCATCCAGGTCGCCTAAGCTACCATAGGAAGGGGTTGGAAATTGGGTTTTGCACCTATGTGCGTTGCCAGTTTAACGTGTTGTGGCGCCACGGCTTGCCGTGCGGTTTCAGCCACCAACGTCGAATCTAATTCGCCCCCGTGATGACTGGCGGCCCTCGCTGACCCAATTCAGCGGCGCCGCCACACAACGACAGGATATCACATCGCCGTGGCTTTGTAAAGCGCGACCCGAAGTCACGGGGCGATCCCGCCGGTTGGCATTCACGACATCGCCCAAGTCATGAGGCGAACTAAGTCAAGCGCAGAGCCGCGGAAGATTCTTCATTATATCCATGATTGCGGTATGATTTGCTCAGGATGATAGGGCAGAACGAAAGGCGCCGGTATGGACGCATTGATTGTTGGCGCGGGCATGTCCGGCTTGATGGCGGCGCGGACGCTGCGCGATCGCGGCTATGCCGTGCAGTTGATCGAGCGCGGACGCAGCGTCGGCGGGCGTATGGCCACGCGCCGCGTCGGCAGCGGCGGCCTGGCGGATCATGGCGCGCAATTCTTCACCGTGCGCAGCGACGCGCTGCAGGGCTACGTCGATCGCTGGCTGGCGCAGGGCCTTGTGTACATCTGGGGCACGGGCTGGTCGGATGGCAGCGTCAAGCGCACCGCCGGCGACGGCCATCCGCGCTATGCCTGTCGCGGCGGCATGAACGCGCTGGCGAAACACCTGGCAAGCGAGCTCGACCTTCGCGTCAATCGCCTGGCGACCCGAATAGAACGCGACGAATCCGGCTGGACGCTTGAAGACAGCGCCGGCGACGTCTACCGCGCCCGCGGCCTGATTATGACGCCGCCGGCGCCCGAGTCGCTCGCCCTGCTGACGAATAATGGCGTCTACCTGCAGGCCGAAGTCCAGGCCGCGCTGCAGCGCATCCGCTTCGGCCCCTGCCTCTGTGGCATCCACGAAATCGAAGGCGAGGCGGATTTGCCCGCGCCCGGCGCCATGCAGAACTTCCAGGCGGACGTGTATTGGGTCGCTGACAACCGCGCCAAAGGCATCTCCCGGACGGCAATTGTCACCAGCCACGCCAGCGCCAAGTACAGCCGGCAAAACTGGGATGCGCCCGAAGCGGATATCATCCGCGAGCTCGAATCGGCGGTGCAACCCCACCTCAAAGCAGGCGCGCGGATTGTGCGCACGCAGCTCAAGAAGTGGCGCTACTCCGTCCCTCTCACCACACACGCCGAGGATTGCCTGCTGGCGGACATGCGGCCGCCACTGGTCTTCGCCGGCGACGCTTTTGGCGGACGCGGCCGCGTCGAAGGCGCCTTCCTCTCCGGCATCGCGGCGGGCGCCGCCCTGGCTGACGCGCTGGCTTATTACTCTTCACGCCCTCTCCGCATTCCCGTCGGGCGGCGCGGCGGGTAATCGCCGCCCGGCCGGGCAGCGCGCGTGACTCTGGAAACTAAATCTAATCGCTGTTAGATTATTGACGACCGCAGATGGTGAAGGGACGGCAAGCCGATGTCGGGTCCGCAATTTCAACTGAACGATGAGCAAGAGATGCTGGTGCGCATGACGCGCGACTTTGTGGCCGACAACATCATCCCGGTGGCCGCTGAATATGACGAGAAAGCCATATTCCCCGAGGACATCTTCCACAAGGCGCGCGAACTCGGCATCGTGAACATGCTCATCCCCGAAGAATACGGCGGTGTTGGCGCTTCGGCATTTGAAGAAGCGCTGGTCTCCGAAGAGCTCGGCTACGGCTGTACCGGAATCAGCTCGAGCCTGGGCGTCAATTCGTTGGCGATGCTGCCGATTCTGATCGCCGGCAGCGACCGGCAGAAAGCCTACTGGCTTGGCGAGCGCGCCGGCGAGATGGGCCAGTTCTGTTCGTATGGCGTCACCGAAGCCAACGCCGGCTCGAATGTTGCGGGCATCCAAACCCGCGCCGACAAGCGCGGCGCCGCATACATCATCAACGGCAGCAAGACCTTTATCACCAACGCCAGCTACGCCCACTTCTACACGATATTCGCCAAAACCGACCCGGCCGCCGGACACCGCGGCATGACTTGCTTCATCGTCGATCGCGAATCGCCCGGCCTCAGTGTGGGCAAGAAATTCGACAAGCTGGGCCAGCGCGCCTCCGACACGGCTGAGATCGTCTTTGAGAACGTCGAACTCCCGGAGGAGAATATCGTCGGCGAAGTCGGGCAGGGCTTCTACATCGCGATGAAAGTCTTTGACTACAGCCGCCCGGGCGTGGCCGCAGCGGCCTGCGGTTTGCAGCGGCGCGCCCTGGAAGAAAGCGTCAGATACGCCGGCGAGCGGGAAGCCTTCGGCGTGCCGATTTACCAGCATCAAGCCATCGGTCACAAACTCGCCGACATGGCTATCAATTACGAGGCCTCGCGCCTTCTGGCGTGGCAATCCGCCTGGCAGGTCGACGCCGGCGTCTTCAACCCGCGCATTCCCGCCTACGCCAAAGCTTTCGCGGCCGACATGGCCACCAAAGCCGCGGTCGACGCCGTGCAGATCTTCGGCGGCTACGGCTATATGAAGGAATACCCGGTGGAGAAGCTGCTGCGCGATGTGAAGATCTTCCAGATCTACGAAGGCACGAGCGAGATCCAGCGCAACATCATCGTGCGGGAACTCTATCGCGGTCAGTAGCGCGGCGCGAAATCGCAAGCAAAATTCGCGATCGAGGCAGATTCGCCTTGACAGCGCGCCCGGCGATTGATAATATGCGCCCGCTTGCACACCCAACCGGCACCCTCCGCGAACGAGGCGCTGTTGGTTGAACTGAGCGGATATGGCGAAAGTGCCGCGCCGCGGCGGGGCGTCTCGCCATCGAGAAACAATGAATAGGCGTATGATTACGCCTGTTTGCATGTCTAAGACAGGGCATGCAGGAAACAAGACGGACGGAGTCTCGTATGCCAACGATCAATCAGCTTGTGCGCAAAGGGCGCAAAAGCAAGGGCAAAAAGAATAAGGCGCCGGCGCTCCAGTACACCTTTAACGCCTTGAAGAACCGCCGCGCCCGCCAGCAGAAGGGCGCGCCGCAGAAGCGTGGCGTTTGCACGCAAGTTCGGACGATGACGCCCAAGAAACCCAACTCGGCTCTGCGCAAGGTCGCCCGCGTCCGGCTGACCAACGGCATCGAAGTGTCGGCCTATATCGGCGGCGAGGGGCACAACCTTCAGGAGCACAGCGTCGTTTTGGTGCGCGGCGGACGCGTCAAAGATCTGCCGGGGGTTCGTTACCACATCGTCCGCGGCACCCTCGACACCAGCGGCGTGGACGGGCGCGAACAGGGCCGCAGCAAATACGGGACCAAGCGGAGCAAGTAAGTCACGCGCCGCGAACAAGGAGCGAAAGCATGCCCAGAAGAAATCGTCCGCCCAAGCGCATTCCGCCGCCAGACGTCAAGTACGGCAATTTGCATGTGGCGATGTTCATCAACCGCATGATGCGCGGCGGCAAGAAAAGCCTGGCGACGCGCATTATGTACGACGCGCTGGACGCCATGGGCGAACGCACGAAGAAGGACCCGGTCGAAGTATTCGAGATCGCGATCCGCAATGTAACGCCGGCGGTCGAGGTCAAACCGAAGCGAGTCGGCGGTTCAACCTACCAAGTCCCCATTGATGTATCACAGGAGCGCGGCGTCACGCTGGCAATGCGCTGGCTGATTCAGTTCGCGCGCGACCGCAATGGGCGCAGTATGGCGGAGAAACTGACGAACGAACTGCTGGATGCCTACAACAACCAGGGCAGCGCCATCCGCCGCAAGGACGAGACGCATCGCATGGCCGAAGCGAACCGCGCCTTCGCGCACTTCCGTTAGAGAGCAACCAATTAATCCCGATGAATCCGCATCGTGAAATCGGGAAGTGAATGAGCAATGGCAAGCACTGATCTGAATTTTGATTTGAACAGAGTGCGCAACATCGGCATCATCGCGCACATCGACGCCGGCAAGACGACCGTCACCGAGCGCGTGCTCTATTACACCGGCATGGTGCACAAAATCGGCGAGACCCACGAAGGCTCTGCGACTACAGATTATATGGAGCAGGAGCGCGAACGCGGTATCACGATTACGTCGGCCGCGGTAACGGCGAGTTGGGACGACTGCCAGATCAATATCATCGACACGCCGGGCCATGTCGATTTTACGGCCGAGGTGCAGCGCAGCCTGCGCGTCCTCGACGGCGGCATCACCGTTTTCGACAGCGTCGCGGGCGTGGAGCCGCAATCGGAAACCGTCTGGCGTCAAGCCTCCGACTACAATGTGCCGCGGATGTGCTTCGTCAACAAAATGGATCGCATCGGCGCCGACTTTGACCGCTGCGTCAACATGATGGTCGACCGGTTGAAAGCCAACCCGGTCGTGATTCAAGTACCCTACGGCAGCGGCGAGAATTTTGAAGGCATCATCGACCTGCTCAAAATGGAGCTAATCACCTACGGCAACGACGAAGGCACGGATATCAATTACCACGCCATCCCCGAGAGCCACCGGGAAATGGCCGAAACGCGCCGCGAGGACATGATCGAAAAGATCGTCGAGCACGACGAGTACTTGACGATGAAGTTCCTCGACGAAGAAGAAATCACGCAGGACGAGATCCTGGCCGGTCTGCGCGCCGGCACGATTTCCGGCCAACTGCACCCGGTGTTGTGCGGCTCGGCCTTGAAGAATCGGGGCGTGCAAGCCCTTCTGAATATGGTGGTGGCTTTGTTGCCCTCGCCGCTGGATATCCCGCCGGTGAAGGGCGAGCACCCCAAGAACGGGGGCGAGTTGCTGCGCCATGCCGATGACGATGAGCCGCTGGCGGCGCTTGTATTCAAGATTGTATCCGATCAGTACGGCCGGCTGGCCTTTACGCGCGTCTATTCCGGCGTGCTTAAAGCCGGTTCCATGGTCATCAACACGGCCAATGGCCAGCGCGAACGCATCGGCCGCATCGTGCGTATGTTCGCCGACCGCCGCGAAGACGTCAAAGAAGTTAACGCCGGCGATATCGCGGCCGTGATCGGCATGAAAGAGACCTTCACCGGCGATACGCTGAGCGCGCCGAACAGCCCGATTCTCCTGGAAAACATCAGCTTTCCCGATCCGGTAGTCGAAGTCGCTATCGAGCCCAACACCAAAGCCGACCAGGACAAGATGGGCATCGGCCTGCGCAAGCTGGCGGAAGAAGACCCCACATTCCAAATCGAAGTCGATGACCAGCTCGGCCAGACCAAGATCAAAGGCATGGGCGAGCTGCATCTGGAAGTGCTGGTCGACCGCTTGATGCGCGAATACGGCGTGGAAGCGCGGGTCGGGCGGCCGCGCGTCGCTTACCGCGAGACGATCACACGCATGATCGAGATTGAAACCACATTCCGGCGGCAGACGGGCGGCGCCGGTCAATACGCCCGCTGCACGGTTCGCTTTGAACCTTTGCCGGCAGAGGAGAAAGCCGACGCGGTCGGCGAGTTGCTCTTCGTGGACGCGATTCGCGGCGGCGTTATACCGAAGGAGTACATTCCGGCCGTCCGAAAAGGCATCACGCAGGCGATGCAGGGCGGCGTCATCGCCGGCTACCCGGTAGTGAACATCAAGGCAACGCTGATTGATGGCGCCTACCATGAAGTGGACTCCAGCGAAATCGCCTTCACCATCGCCGGCTCAATGTGCCTGAAAGAAGGAATCCAGAAAGGCGCTCCTGTGATCCTGGAGCCGTCGATGAGTGTGGAAGTGGTCGTGCCGGACAATTATACCGGCGCGGTCGTCGGCGATATCTCGTCGCGGCGCGGCATCGTGCAAGGTATGGAGCCGCACAGCGAGGGCATCTCGGTGATCCAGGCGCAAGTGCCCTTGGGCGAGATGTTCGGTTACGCCAACGACCTGCGCAATAACACGCAGGGGCGCGGCAATTTCAGCATGGAATTTGATACGTATACGATCGCGCCGGAAGTCATTGCCGAGGCAGTGAAATCCGGCTCGCGATAAGTAGAGGGCCCGGTACGCCTGGCCCGCAAGTTTCGTCCGGAAGTTCAAAGTCAAATCGCTAGGTTCAATCGAGGGATTGTCAGATGTCTAAAGGGAAATTCGAGCGTAGCAAACCCCATGTAAATATCGGGACGATTGGTCATGTCGACCACGGCAAGACCACCCTTACCGCCGCCATTACCAAGGTGCTGGCGCTGAAAGGGCAAGCCCAGGAACGTGAGTACGGCGATATCGACAATGCGCCGGAAGAACGCGCACGCGGCATCACCATCAATATCCGCCACGTCGAATACGAAACCGACGCCCGCCACTATGCGCATGTCGACTGCCCGGGCCACCGCGACTACATCAAGAACATGATCACCGGCGCGGCGCAGATGGACGGCGCCATCCTGGTCGTCAGCGCGCCCGACGGCCCCATGCCGCAAACGCGCGAGCACGTCCTGCTGGCGAAGCAGGTGGAAGTGCCGGCCATGGTCGTCTATCTCAACAAGACCGACCAGATGGATGACGAAGAGCTGATCGAGCTGGTCGAAATGGAGCTTGCCGAGCTGCTGGAAGGCTACGACTTCGATCCGGATACGCCCATCGTCAAGGGCTCGGCCTTGGCCGCGCAGGAATGCGAAAGCAACGACCCGAGCGCGCCGGAATACGAGTCGATCGTTGAGCTGATGGACGCGGTCGATGAATGGATCCCGACGCCGACCCGCGATGTCGACAAGCCTTTCATGATGGCGATTGAAGATGTCTTCTCCATCAAGGGCCGCGGCACAGTCGTGACCGGCAGCGTGGCGCGCGGCACCCTGCTCAAGGGCACCGAGGTCGACATCGTTGGCTTGCGCGACGAAATCGCCAAGACCGTCGTCACCGGCATCGAGATGTTCAACAAGGAACTCGACCAGGCGCAGGCCGGCGACAACGCTGGCATCTTGCTGCGCGGCGTCGGCCGCGACGAAGTTCAGCGCGGCATGGTCATCGCCCAGGTCGGCTCGATCACCCCGCACAAGAAGTTCAAATGCGAGGTCTACGTCCTGCGCCGCGATGAAGGCGGGCGTCACAAAGCCTTCTTCACCGGCTATCGCCCGCAATTCTACATCCGCACCATGGATGTGACCGGCACCATCACCCTGCCCGATGGCGTGGAGATGGTCATGCCCGGCGACAATGTCAACCTGGACGTGGAATTGATCACGCCGGTCGCTTTGGAGCGCGGCTCTTCCTTCGCTATTCGCGAAGGCGGCCTGACGGTTGGCGCCGGCCGCATCACCGAAATCCTTGAGTAAACCAGTACCGGACGACAAGCGCTGAGCCGGGCCGCGCGCCCGGCTCTAACCCGCGAGGCGGCGTCCTGATCAAGCAGATAAAGGTTGCGGAATGGCAAAAAACAAAATACGTATCCGGCTGAAAGCTTATGATCACCGGGTACTGGATCAGTCAGCGCAGAGAATTGTAGACACCGCCGAGCGCACCGGCTCGCGCGTGGTCGGGCCAGTGCCGCTGCCGACGCGCATCGAGCGTTTCACGGTACGGCGGTCGCCCTTCATCGACAAGGACTCGCAAGAACATTTTGAAGTGCGCACGCATAAGCGGCTGATTGACGTGCTTGATCCGGACAGCAAAACGATCGACACGCTGATGCGGCTGAACCTGCCCGCCGGCGTCGACATTGAGATTAAGATCTAGCGGACCCGGCCTGGCAGACCGGGCTGGCGCGCAAGATCCGGATAGAGCGCTTTAGCGAACGCGCGGCGCCGATCCAAGTGGAGGCTATATCATGAAGGGCATGATTGGCAAGAAAGTGGGGATGACCCAGGTCTTCGATGACCAGGGCACGGTAGTCCCGGTTACGGTCATTCAAGCAGGGCCCTGCTATGTCACGCAGATCCGCAACCGTGAACGCGACGGCTATGTCTCGGTTCAACTCGGTTATGGCGAAACCAAGCCGACCCGCTTGACCAAAGGCCAGCTCGGTCATCTGCAGAAATCAGACTTGCCCGCGCTGCGGCATTTGCGCGAATTTCGTATAGCGGACGACGCGGATTCGGCTGTCGAAGAAGGTCAGGAGATCAAGGTCGATATCTTCGAGCAGGGCGACTTCGTGGATGTCATCGGCACAAGCAAGGGGCGCGGCCACGCCGGCACGATCAAGCGCCACGGTTTCGCGCGCGGCCCCAAGACGCACGGACAATCCGACCGCATGCGCTCGCCCGGTTCCATCGGCATGTGCGCCACGCCCGGCCGCACGCTGAAGGGCAAGAAAATGGCCGGGCGCATGGGCAACGACCGCGTAACCGTGCAGAATCTGCCGTTGGTTGTTGTTGATGCCGAGAAGAACCTGCTGGCCGTCAAAGGCTCTGTACCGGGCGCCAAGGGCAGCATCGTCATGATCCGCCCGGCGATCAAGCGCGCCTAGACAGCGGCGGAAACCACAGGAGAGAATTCCATGCAGTTTCCAGTGATGAATAGCGCCGGCCGGGAAGTGTCGCAGGTTGACCTGCCGTCCGATATCTTTGAGGCGAAAATCAATGTCGGCTTGATGCACCAGGCTTTCGTCCGGCAGATGGCCAACGCGCGCCAGGGCTCGCACAATACCCGCTCCCGCAGCGAAATCCGCGCGACCGGCGCCAAGTGGTATCGTCAAAAGGGCACGGGCCGCGCGCGTCATGGCGCCCAGAGCGCGCCGATCTTCGTCGGCGGCGGCCTGGCGCACGGACCCAAACCCCGTGACTATTCGAAGAAGATGCCCAAGAAAATGCGCCGCGGCGCCATCCGCTCATCCCTGAGCGCGCTGGTTCGCGATGATCAGTTGGTGCTGCTCGACAAGCTGGACATCAGCGCGCCCAATACCAAGGCGATGCGCGTCCTGCTTGAGACCCTGGTCGGCGAGCAGTCAGCGCTGATCGTATTGACAGCCGAGCAACAGAATGTGCGCAAGAGCGTAAGCAACCTGCCCAACGCGCAAACGCTAGTCGCCAACTTTCTGAACGTGCGCGACCTTTTGAAATACGACAAGGTGATTATGACTTTGGAGGCGCTGGAAGTCGTCAAAGGCATCTGGAGCGTGGGAGCATAGCATGGCAGAGCTGCATTTGTACGATGTCATCCGCCGTCCGCTAATCACGGAAAAGACGGCGGAAATGGTCGAGTCGCAGAACAAATACGTCTTTGAAGTGGCCCGGAACGCCAACAAAATCCAGGTCAAGGAAGCTGTTGAAGAGATTTTCGACCTGGAAGGCAAGGTAGTCAAAGTCAACATGATGCTGATGCCCGCCAAGCGCGGTCGCCGCGGCCGCAACTGGTATATCCGGTCCCGCGCCTGGAAGAAGGCAATCGTCACGCTGGAAGAAGGCGTGTCGATTGAGCTCTTTGACGTATAGGGGGTGCATGAAAGATGCCCATCAAAGTCTATAAGCCAACATCGCCCGGTCGCCGCGACATGACCGGTTACACCTTTGAAGAGATCACCAAGAAAAAGCCGGAGCGCTCGCAGACCCGCGCCCTGCGCAAGAAGGGCGGCCGCAACAATACCGGGCGGATCACCGTGCGCCATCGCGGCGGCGGGCACAAACGGCGCTACCGCATCATTGATTTCAGGCGCAACAAGGAAGACTGCCGCGCCGAGGTGATCGGTATCGAGTACGATCCCAATCGCTCCGCGCGCATCGCGCTGCTGCAATATGAAGACGGCGTGAAGAGCTACATTATCGCGCCCATGGGCGTGCAAGTCGGCGACACGGTCGGCAACGGCGCCATGAGCGCGCTGCGGCCGGGCAACAGCCGCGCGCTCAAAGATATCCCCCTGGGCACCGTGGTGCACAACATTGAATTGCGCCCGGGCAAGGGCGGGCAGCTCGCGCGCTCGGCCGGCACGTCGGCGCAGATACTGGCATCGGAAGGCAAGTATGTGACCTTGCGTCTGCCCAGCGGCGAGATGCGCCTGGTGCTGGCGACCTGCCGCGCCACCATCGGCCAGGTGGGCAATGCCGAGCATGCAAATGTCAAACTGGGCAAGGCTGGCCGGCGGCGCTGGCTGGGCTGGCGCCCGACAGTGCGCGGCACGGCGATGGACCCGGCCAGCCATCCGCATGGCGGCGGCGAGGGCAAAGCCGGCATCGGCATGGCCGCGCCCAAGACGCCTTGGGGCAAGAAAGCCCTGGGCGTGCGGACGCGGCGAAATAAGCGCACCAACCGCTTTATCATCCGGCGCCGCGGCAAACGTCGTTAATTGCAGGAGTTGTTCCCATGTCACGTTCATTGAAGAAGGGCTATTACATCAGCCCAAAGCTGCTGGAAAAGGTCGAGCGACTTAACCAGCAGAACAAGAAGGTAGTGATCCGCACCTGGAGCCGGGCCAGCACCATCTTCCCGCAGATGGTCGGCCATACCATCGCGGTGCACGACGGCCGCCGGCATGTGCCGATTTATATTACCGAAAACATGGTCGGGCACAAGCTGGGTGAGTTCGCGCCCACACGTACTTTCCGCGGTCACATTGTGGACAGCAGACGATAGGGGCAGGCAAAAATGGAAGTTCGCGCTATATCCCGTTATCTGCCGATCTCTCCGCAGAAGCTGCGTCTGGTCTGCGACAAGGTGCGCGGAATGGACGCCGAAGAGGCGATGATCGTGCTTGATTATATGCCGCAGAAGGGCTCCGTATTTGTGAGCAAGACGCTGTCTTCGGCGATGGCCAACGCGGTGAACAACTTCGACCTCAACAAGGAAGAACTGTACGTCTCGAAGATTTACGCCGGCGACGGCCCCACCTTGAAGCGCTTCAAGGCCGGCGCGCGCGGGCGCTACAAGCCGCGGTTGAAGCGCACGTCTCACCTGTGGGTGATTCTGGCAGAGCGAGAGGACGAAGAAAATGGGTCGTAAAGTTCATCCCAAGGGATTCCGCCTGAAAGTGATTCGCGAGTGGGACGCGCGCTGGTATGCCGAAGGCGAGCGTTACGTCAATTTGCTGATGGAGGATCGCAAGATCCGCAAGTACCTCAAAGCCAGGACAACGCGGGCTGGCGTCTCCCGCATTGAGATTGAGCGCCATCCGAACCTGGTGATTATCACGATCAATACCGTGCGGCCCGGCCTGATCATCGGCCGCAAGGGCGAAGCGGTCAAGGAATTGCGGCAAAACTTGCAAGACATGACCGGCAAAAAAGTGAAAGTCGAAGTTAGCGAGATCGAAAAGCCGGATCTGGACGCGACTCTGGTCGCCGAGAATGTCGCATCCCAGCTTGTCCGGCGCATCGGCCACAGCCGCGCCATGAAACGCGCCATCATGCAGGCGATGCGACAGGGCGCCGGCGGCATCCGCATCGAAGTAAGCGGTCGTTTGGGCGGCTCCGACATGGCGCGGCGCGAATGGATGTTTGACGGTCGGGTGCCGCGCAATACGCTGCGCGCCGATATCGACTACGGCTTCGCGGAGGGCCTGACCACCTTTGGCCAGATCGGCGTAAAAGTCTGGATTTATAAAGGCGATATCTTGCCGGGTGAAGACCCGTTCAGCACCGGCGCGCAACGCGCGACCGCCAACGAAGGGCGCCGCGGTCGGCGCAATTAGCTCGCTCAAGCTGGAGGAGCAATCCGCATGTTGATGCCTAAACGTAGAAAGTACAACAAGCAAATGCGCGGCCGAATGCGCGGCAAAGCGCGGCGCGGCGCTGTTGTGCAATTTGGGGACTTCGGCCTGCAAGCGCTGGAGCCCAGCTGGGTCACCAGCCGCCAGATCGAAGCCTGCCGGCGGGCGATGGTTCGCTATATCCGCCGCCGCGGCAAAGTCTGGATTCGCATCTTCCCCGACAAGCCGGTGACGCAGAAGGCGGCCGAAACGCGCATGGGCAAGGGCAAGGGCTCGGTCGAGAAATGGGTCTGCGTCGTCAAGCCCGGGCGCATCCTGTTTGAGATGAGCGGCGTGCCGGAAAACGACGCCCGCGAAGCCCTGCGCCTCGCCTCGCACAAGCTGCCGATAAAAACCAAGTTCGTCAAACGCTTTGATCCCATTTCCGGGCGGGAGGTCAGCTGATGCACATCGACGAAATCCGCGCCATGTCGACCGACGAGGTGCTGGACAAGATCGAGGACCTTAAGGTGGAGATGTACACCTACCGCCTGCAGAAGGACACCGGCGAACTGAAGGATACGACGCTATTCCGCAAGACGCGGCGAGACATCGCCCGCCTGAAGACGGCGCTGCGCGAACGCGAGTTGGCGGCGGAATTGATTTCACAAGGGGGGCAGGATGCCTAACAACCGCAAGCGTCTGGTGGGAACAGTCGTCAGCGACAAAATGGAAAAGACGGTCGTCGTCGCCATCGAGAATCGCAAGATGCACCCGGTTTATCACAAGGTGGTGTCATCAACGCGCAAAGTCATGGCGCATGACGAAAAGGGCGCCGGCATCGGCGCAGTGGTGCAGATCGTGCAGAGCCGCCCGCTTAGCAAACGCAAACGCTGGGTGGTCGAGACCGTTCTTGAATCGCCCCAGGATGCGGCGGTCTAGCGCCCGGTCGCGCGCTGCAACGGAGAGTGATAACAATGATACAGACGGAATCACGCGTGAAAGTAGCCGACAACAGCGGCGCGCAGGAAATCCTGGTCATCCGGGTGATCGGCGGCTCCAGAGTGAAATACGGTTATGTCGGCGACATCGTGGTCGGCGCGGTCAAGTCCGCGTCCACGACCGGCGGCGTCAAAAAGGGCGAGCTCGTCCGCGCCGTAATCGTCAGGACACACAAAGAATACGGGCGCAGCGACGGCTCGACCATTCGCTTTGACGATAACGCCGCCGTGGTTCTGGCGGAAGACCTTGAGAATCCGCGTGGCACACGCGTCTTCGGGCCGGTCGCGCGCGAACTGCGCGACAAGGGATTTATGAAGATCGTCTCGCTGGCGCCAGAGACTTTGTAGACAGGGAAAGCAAGATGCAACGAATTCAGCAAGGAGATTTGGTCGAGGTAATCGCCGGTAAGGACAAAGGCCAGCGCGGCGAAGTCGTCCGTGTCTTGACCAGGAAGAATCGAGTCATCATCAACGGCGTCAACATCTTGAAGCGCCACCGTAAAGCGCGTCCGGCCCCGGGCGGGCAGCAGATACCGGCGCAGATCATCGAGTTTGAAGCGCCGCTGCACCTGTCCAACGTGATGCTGGTCTGCCCGGAAACCGATGAGCGGACGCGGGTCGGCTTTCGCTTCACCGAAGACGGGCGCAAAGTGCGCTACAGCAAAAAAAGCGGCAGCATAATCGAGTAGCGGAGAGAAATGTAATATGGAAAACCGCATGTACACTCGCTACCTGGAAGAAGTCGTGCCGACTTTGACGCAGGAGTTTGGCTATACCAATCCGATGCAGGTGCCGACGATCAGCAAGATCGCGCTGAATATCGGTGTCGGCGAGGCGATCGACGAACCGCGCTCGCTTGATGGCGCCGTAGAAGACCTGAAAACCATCACGGGTCAACAGCCGGTCGTCACGCGCGCCAAGAAGAGCATCGCGACATACAAGCTGCGCGAAGGGCGCGCCATCGGGGCCAAGGTGACCCTGCGCAAGGAGCGGATGTGGGCGCTTTACGACCGGCTGGTCAACATCGCGCTGCCGCGTATTCGCGATTTCCGCGGCGTGCCGGCCAAGCTGGACGGACGCGGCAATTTCACGGTGGGGCTGCGCGAGCAGTTGGTCTTCCCGGAAATTGACTTTGACAAGATCGACAAGGTGCGTGGCATGGAGATTACCATCGTCACGACCGCCAAAACCGATGAGGAAGGCCGCCGTCTGCTGTCCCTGCTCGGCATGCCTTTCCAGGGAAACTAGAGGGGAATTCATGGCAAAGAAATGCATGCAGTACCGGGAACAGCGACGCAAATACGCGGTGAGAGTTCGTCACCGCTGCAAAGTCTGCGGCCGCCCGCGCGGCTATATCAGGCGCTTCGGCTTGTGCCGCATTTGCTTCCGCGAAATGGCGCTTAATGGCGAGATTCCCGGCGTTGTCAAGGCGAGTTGGTAGGAGGCGGTTACAGTGTCTAATGTGACGAACGATCCAGTTGCTGATATGTTGACGCGCATCCGCAACGCCTTGGTCCGCGGCAAGCCGGAAGTTATCGTGCCCAAATCCAAGATCAAGCTGGAGATCGCGCGCATCCTCAAGGAAGAGGGCTATATTGAGGATTTCACGGTCGGTGACGAATCGCCGGTCAACTTGATCAAGGTGCAGCTGAAATACTTCGGGACCCGCCGCGATCGCCGGCCCGTGATCACGCAACTGCAGCGGATCAGCAAACCCGGACGCCGCGTATACCGCAAGCGCAAAGAACTGCCGATCGTGTTGAGCGGCACCGGCATCGCTATCGTGACCACGCCCAAAGGCGTCATGACTGCGCAGCAGGCGCGCCGCGACGGCGTCGGCGGCGAAGTGCTCTGCTACGTCTGGTAGCCGGAAGGGGAAGGGGAAATGTCTCGTATAGGAAAGCAACCTGTCCCGTTGCCGGATAAGGTCACTGCCGCGATTGACCGAAACTCGGTCAAGATAAGCGGGCCCAAAGGCGAGCTGACTCGGGACTTCAGCCCGGAGATGGCGATTCGGCAGGAGAACGGCTCGATCATTGTCGAGCGCCCGTCAGACCTGCGCCATCATAAGGCGCTGCATGGCTTGACGCGCGCGCTGCTGGCGAATATGGTCGAAGGCGTATCGCAAGGCTTCCGCAAGACGCTGGAAATTCAGGGCGTCGGCTACCAGGCGTCCTTGCAGGGCGCGAATCTGCAATTGCGGCTGGGGCATTCGCACGAAGTGCTCGTCGCGCCGCCCGCGGACATCAGCTTTGACGTGCCGAAAGATTCTCGCGGGACCATCATTCATGTGGATGGCATCGACAAACAGGTCGTCGGCCAGGTGGCGGCGGATATCAGAGGCTGGCGCCCGCCTGAACCATACAAGGGCAAGGGCGTTCGCTATCTGGGTGAGTATGTACGGCGCAAAGCTGGCAAAGCCGGCAAGCGATAGACTGTTGATTGCGCCCGCGCCGGCCAACGTATCCGAGAGGTCAGGCGCCGGCGAGCGGAAGCAAAGGCAAGGAACTTGAGAGATGGCTGATATCACTGGTCGAAAGAAATACGCCGCCCGCAAACGCCGGCACCGGCGCGTTCGCAAACGCGTCTCGGGCACGGCTGCGCGCCCGCGGATGAATATCTTCCGCAGCAACACCAACACTTTCGTGCAAGTCATCGACGATGTGGCCGGGCGTACGCTGGTCTCCTGCTCGACTATCGACAAGGAGTTGACGCCGGATTTGGCGGACAAGAGCAAGGTCGAGGCGGCGAAGCTCGTCGGGCAGACAGTCGCTGCGCGCGCCAAGGCCGCCGGCATCGAAACGGTCGTCTTCGACCGAGGTGGATTCAAATATACCGGGCGCGTGGCGGCCGTGGCGCAAGGCGCCCGCGAAGCCGGCCTGCAGCTATAGGCGTGGAGGTCATGGATGGCTGATAACAGAAGACGAGACTCGCGCAGGAACCAGGAAGAGCGCGACGAATTTGACGAACGCGTAGTCGATATCCGCCGCGTCGCCAAAGTAATTAAGGGCGGCCGGCGCTTCGCCTTTCGGACGGTCGTTGTCGTCGGCGATGGCAAGGGCAATGTTGGCATCGGCATCGGCAAAGCCCGCGCCGTTCCCGACAGCATCCGCAAAGCTGCCGAGCGGGCGCGCCGGAATATCGAAGGCGTCTCGCTGTCGGGCAACACCATTCCGTATACCGTCATCGGTCGCCACGGCGGCGCGCGTGTGCTGCTCAAGCCGGCCGCGCCCGGCACTGGTGTGATTGCCGGCGGCGGCGTGCGCGCGGTACTGGAAGTCGTCGGCGTGCGCAATATCTTGACCAAAAGCCAGGGCAGCGCCAACCTGCTGAATGTAACCATGGCCACCCTGGACGCGCTGAAGCAACTGCGCAGCGCGGAACTCGTGGCGGAGATGCGCGGCAAGCCCGTGCATGAGGTCGCGCCGGTCTGGGAGCGCCGCGCCGAACGGGGGGGCGAACATGCCTGAGCAAAATGGCAAGCTGCTCAAAGTAACCCTGACCAAGAGCCCGATCGGCTACAACAGCCGCCAGAAGGAAACCGTGAAATCGCTGGGTTTGCGCCGGATGAGCCAGAGCGTGCTGATCGGCGACGGGCCGCAGATACGCGGCATGATCGCCAAGGTAAGTCACCTGGTGACAGTCGAGGAAGTTACAGAGGTCGACGAGAATGAAACTGCATGACTTAAAGCCTGACCCGGGTTCAAAGCGCAAGCGCAAGCGGGTCGGTCGCGGCATCGCGGCTGGCCAGGGCAAGACTGCCGGCCGCGGGCATAAAGGGCAAGGCGCGCGCAGTGGCGGCGGCAAGGGCCCCTACTTTGAAGGCGGCCAGTTGCCCATGGTGCGGCGGCTTCCCTTCAAGCGCGGCTTCACCAACATATTCGCCATCGAATATCAAGAAGTGAACGTGGACGTGCTGGAAGCGCGCTTCAGCGAGGGCGCGGTCGTCGATGGCGCTTCGCTCGCCGAAGCGGGGCTGGTGCGAAAAGCTGACGCGCCCATCAAGGTGCTGGGGCGGGGCGAGCTGAGCAAGACCCTGGAAGTCCACGCCAATAAGTTCACCAAGAGCGCCGCCAGCAAAATCGAAGGCGCCGGCGGCAGCGTCAATCGGCACGCGCTGAAAGTTACTGGCGCTCGCGCGACCGTGAAGAAGATGCGCAAGGTCGATTTGGAGCGACTCCACGGCGCCGGTGACTAGACGCTGACCGCGCCGCGACGCCCGGGCGCTGTGTTGCGTATAATCGTTGTGGCGCGGGTCGACTAGACACTTGGATTGACATGACCGCAGTCGCGCTGGCACGCCTCAAGGGATAGGGAATTGGTCTTATGATTCAAGCACTCAAAAACGCCTGGCGCCTGCCGGATGTGCGAAACAAACTGCTGTTTACGCTTTTCATTCTGATCGTCTATCAATTCGCCGCGCATGTGCCGGTAGTTGGCGTCGACAGAAATGTGCTGCGGCAGGTATTTGAAAGCGGAAGCAGCGCCGGCAATCTCATTCAAGTGATGAACTTGCTCTCCGGCGGCGCAGTGGCTAACTTCAGCGTGATCGCCAACGGGGTTTATCCCTACATCACCGCATCGATTATCTTCCAATTGCTGGTGCCGATTGTGCCGGCTTTGGAGCGCATCCAGCGCGAGCCGGGCGGGCAAGAGAAAATCCAGCGCTACACATACTATGTCGCCATCCCCATGGCTGTCTTGCAAGCGCTGGGCCAAATCAGCATATTCAATCTGGCCACCGGCACCGGCGCGGAGATCATACCCGGCTTCGGCTTTGGCATCGGCAGCAACCTGCTGCTGACCGTGTCGGTCTTGACGACGATGACGGCCGGCACCATGTTCGCCATCTGGCTGGGCGAGTTGATCACCGAGCAAGGCATCGGCAATGGTATTTCGATCATCATCTTCGCCGGCATCGTCGCCCAGGCGCCGCAAAACCTGATCCGCCTGCTGACACAGCAACCCGACCGCAGCATCTACAATCTGGCGCTCTTCATCGTCATCACGGTGCTGAGCGTGCTGGCGGTCGTCGTCATACAAGAAGGCGTGCGGCGGATTCCGGTGCAATACGGCCGCCGTGTGCGCGGCAATCGTCAATTCGCGCAGCAAGACAGCTTTATCCCGCTGCGCGTCAACCCGGTTGGCATGATCCCGCTGATTTTCGCCCAGTCGATCATCACCTTCCCGGCGATTATCGCCAGTCTCTTTCCGCCGGGCGCGGTCGGCAACACCATTCAAACCACTTTCGGCAATCAGCAGGGGTTGCTCTATTGGGGCACGTTCTTCCTGATGACGGTGGGCTTCACCTTCTTCTATGCCGAAGTCATGGTGGGCAATCAGAACCTGGCGGAAACACTGCAGCGCAACGGCGGCTTTATTCCCGGCATCCGCCCGGGCAAGCGCACCGAAGACTACATCAAGACAACGACGCGGCGCATCACCTTCGTCGGCGCATTTTTCCTGGGCGTCATCGCCATCATCCCGGGCATGGTTGACCTCGTGAATCGAATCATCTTCCCGCTGGAAGCCTCGACATCGGGCGCGGTCATCAACGCCGGGCTGGTGATTTCCGGCTCCGGCCTTATCATCGTGGTCGGTGTCGTCATCGATACGATGCGCCAGCTGGAAGCCCAGCTCGTGATGCGCAACTACGAAGGCTTCATGCGTTAGCCGAAGCCGTAACACAAGTGAGTTCAAGCCGGGCGAAACGCTGCTCGGCTTTCTTTTTGCCAGTCGACCGCTAGTGCCCGGCGCCAGCGGGCAAGGAGTACCGGAGCTAAGACGATGAGCCTATACGTGATCTTGATGGGCGTGCAAGGCGCCGGCAAAGGCTTGCAGGCCAAGCTGATCGAGGAGCACTTCCGTATCCCGCAGGTATCGACCGGCGACCTCTTCCGCGCAATGCAAACGCGCACCGACGATCTGGCGCGCAAAGTGCAAGACATCATGACGTCGGGCAAACTGGTCGATGACGACACCACCAACGCCATCGTCGCCGATCGGCTGGCGCAGCCAGACGCGCAAAATGGCGTCATCCTGGATGGTTATCCCCGGAATCAGGCGCAGGCAGCATTCCTCGAATCCCACCTTGCCGAAAAAGGCGCCCGCGTCAATGCCGTGCTGCTGCTGGAGCTCGATCTCTACACCGCTTTCAAGCGCGCTTTTGGCCGCGTCACCGACGCCGACGGCAGCAGCTACAACTACTATTACAACGCGGATGGCGTGGAATTCAGCTGGCGTCATGACGAATCGGCCGGTTTCCCGCCGCGCCTGGAAGCCTCGCTACGCGGCAGCGACGCGCGGCTCAAGCGCCGGCCCGATGACGCCAGCGCCGATGCCGTCATCCAGCGTATCGATACCTTCCTGGAGACGACTCAGCCGCTCATCCGCTATTTTGAAGCCGGCGGCAATGTGCTGAAGATCAATGCCGATCAAAGCATCGACGCCGTCTGGATGGATATCCGACAAGCGCTGGAGAGTCTCTAGCCCGCGAAGCGCGGTCGGGAAATTACAATGGCGCCGGTGCTGAAGACCGAAGAAGAACTGCGGATCATGCGCGAAGCCGGCCGCATCGTCGCCGCCGCGCACGAAGCCATGCGCCGCGCAATTGAGCCGGGCGTGACCACCAAAGCGCTGGACACCATCGCGCTCACGGTACTGCGCGACCATGGCGCCGAGCCCTGCTTTCTCGGCTACGCGCCCGGCGAGCACCCGCCCTTTCCCGCGACCATCACTGCCTGCGTCAACCGGGAATTGGTTCATGGCATCCCGTCCGAGCAGCGCGTTCTAATCGACGGCGATATCGTCAGCGTGGATGTCGCCTGCTTCTACAAAGGCTACGTTGGCGATGCCGCCTTCACGCACCCGGTTGGCGAAATATCGCGTTCAGCGCGCCGGCTGATGGCGGCGACGGAAGACGCGCTTGCAGCGGCTATCGCGGCGTCGGTCATCGGCAACCGCGTCAGCGACGTCGCAAAAGCAACATCCAAATGCGCCGCCAGAGCCGGCTACAGCGTCGCCCGCGAATACACCGGCCACGGCGTCGGCCAAGCCATGCACGAAGAGCCGCAGGTGCCCAACTGGTGGCCGGGCAAGAAAAGCCGCGTCCGCTGGCAGGACTACGACCTGCGGCCTGGCATGACTTACGCCATCGAGCCGATGCTGATCGCCGGCCGGCCCGATTTGGTGGAGCTTGAGGACGGCTGGACGGTCGTTACTAAAGACGGCTCGCTGACCGCGCACTATGAGCACACAGTCGCCATCACCGAAGACGGGCCGCTCATCCTCACCTTGCCCTAGCGCCGCCCGGCATGAAGCCGTTACTTCTCATTCTGCTGTTATGGGCGACCGTTCTGCCGGTCGCGGCCCAGAGCCAGGTCGCGCGCTTTGTCAACGAAGTTTGCCCGGAGAGTCTCTCGCGCCTCGCCGGATCCGGAATGCGTTGCGGCCGACTGCATGTGCCTGAAGATCGCTATTCAAAAGCCAGCGCGGAGATTTCGGTCTTCGTCGTGCAACTGCCAGCTCGCGTAAAAGGCGACTCGCGGCCGATCATCGTGCTGGCGGGCGGCCCGGGCGATGCAGCTTCGGCCGAGACCGCCTGGTGGTTGAACACGAGGCTGCGCGATAAGCACGACATCATCTTGGTTGATCAGCGCGGGGCTGGCCGCTCTCGTCCCTCGCTCAACTGCCCGGAATTCGACGCGAGCGACGACGAAGACAGCCTGGCCGAGTGTCGCGATCGTTTGCTCGCCGAAGGCATCAAGCTGACGGCGTACGGTCCCGAGTCAATCGCGCGGGACATCGCCGATCTGATCAAGGCGCTGGAGCTTGGCCCGGCAAATGTATACGCGCACTCTTATGGCGCTCGCGTCGCTCGGCTACTGGCGCAAATGCGGCCGCAGCAGATACGGGCCATGCTGCTTGACAGCGCTTACACCGGCGAAGCAAGCGCACTGGCAAGCGCCGCGCCCAATGTCATGCGGTCAATGCAGCGGCTTTACGCCGACTGCCAAGCAAATGATGCATGTCTCGCGGCCTATCCAGACTTGGCGACGCAGTTCAGCCGGGCGGCAGCGGCGCTGGGTGCTCGGCCAGTGGAAGTAGACGGGATATCGCCCGACTCCGCCCTGCGGCTCGATAGCGAGAGCTTCGTGATTTTGCTGCGCGACATGCTGGCTGACGCCGAAAGGCTGCCATATATCCCGGCGCTGATCGCCGCCATCGCCGAAGGAGACGATGACTTGCTCGATTCTGTAGCGAGCGACGTTATGTCGCCGGCGCAGGCGAGCGCGGATGCGCACAGCGAAGGGCTCTACTTCAGCGCGCTCTGCGTCGACGAAATAGCGCGGACTTCGCGGGCGGAAATCAAGGCGGAGGCGGCGGCGCTGCCGCCAGCGTATCAGCCACTGGCGGCGTCCGCGCAGGACCTCTTGCTGGATTGTCTTAACTGGATTGACGCCGGCACAGGCCTCAGCCGTGAGCCGCCGCGGCGTGAGATTCCGACACTGCATCTGTTGGGCGCGTATGACCCGATTGCGCCGGTCGCAGCGCTCAATGGACCCTTGGTCTGGCGTCAAGCCTTCCCCCGCCTTGGGCACGGCGTGCTGGAATACGAGCCCTGCGCCGAAGCCCTTGCCGTGGCGTTTTTCGCAAATCCGACGGCAGCGCCTGTCGAAGACTGCTTCAAGGACTTGCGTCCGCCCGCGTTCTTTATACGCCGGGATTCATGATTTACATGAAGAATAGTCCTTTGACAGGCCAGGTTTCTATGATACAATGCGCGGTCGTTGTCACATGCCCTGGCGCGAATCCAGGGCAGTGGAGAAACAGGCAGTCCCTAGATAATTCTTGGCTGGCGCGTCTGCGAACAGACGGGCTTGTGCAATCTGCGCGTTGCAGCGAACGCCAGTCAAGCGAAACCGAGGCGAATCTCATGAAAGTATCAGCCAGCGTGAAGCGCCGTTGTCCCAAGTGCCGCGTCATCAAGCGCAAGCGCCGCGTGATGGTCATTTGCGATAACCCGAAACACAAGCAGAGGCAGGGTTAATGCCCGGTCCGTGACAAGGAGTGGTAGTGATGGCTCGTATAGAAGGCGTCGATCTGCCGAGGGACAAGCGCGTCGTCATCGGCTTGACCTACATTTACGGCATTGGCAAATCCACCAGCCAGAAGCTTTTGGATTCAGCCGGCATTGACCACAGCACGCGCGTGCGCGACCTCAGCGAAGGCGAAGTCCAACGCCTGCGCGAACTGATTGGCACGCTGACGACTGAGGGCGATCTTCGCCGTCAGACGCAGCTGAATATCAAGCGCTTGATGGAGATCAATTCTTATCGCGGCTTGCGGCATCGCCGGCGTTTGCCCGTGCGCGGCCAGCGTACCCGCACCAATGGACGCACGCGGCGCGGTAAGAAGCAGACGGTAGCCGGGCGCGGCCGTCGCCGCGGCGCCACCAAGAAGTAACCAGGCGTTGAATCAACGCGCGCGGTCAGGGGCGTCCCCGATGTATGTTGACGAGAATCACAAGCAAGTCTGGAGCGAATAGATGGCAAGAGCGAGAAGAACCAGTCGCAGCGCGGGCAGGCGCGTTTTCAAGAATATACCTTATGGGCAAGCGCACATATATGCCACCTTCAACAACACGATCGTGTCCATGACCGATCAGTCGGGCAATGTGATCACCTGGGCCAGCGCCGGCACCTCCGGCTTTTCCGGCAGCCGCAAGAATACCCCCTACGCGGCCCGTATGGCGGCGGAAACGGCGGCCTCCAATTCCCAGCAGCATGGCATGAAGGAAGTGGACATCTTTGTGAAGGGGCCCGGACCCGGTCGCGAAGCGGCCATCCGCTCCATTCAGCAGAGCGGCTTGAAGGTGCGTTCAATCACGGACGTGACGCCGGTGCCGCATAACGGCGTTCGTCCTCCCAAACGCCGGCGCGTATAGTCGAAAGGTATTCCGCCACTATGGTAATTTCTGCAAACCCCGCAGCGGCAAACGCAAGCTCGGTTGACGCCAATCTGGTCACCGCCAACATGGTGCTGCCGCACCAGGTAGAGAGCCAGAATATCACCCGCGATTACGGCCGCTTCGTCATTAGCCCTTTGGAAAGCGGCTACGGCTTGACCCTCGGCAATGCCCTGCGCCGGATTTTGCTCTCGTCTTTGCCCGGCGCCGCTGTGACGAGCATTCGCGTCTCCGATGTGCACCACGAATTCTCCGAGATTCCCTCGGTGCGCGAAGATATGACCCAGCTCATTTTGCAGGTCAAGCAGCTGCGGCTGATCCTGCTCGGCGCGGAGAGCGCGCGCTTGCGCCTCGAGCACCGCGGCGCGGAAGGCACGGTCACCGCTGCTGATATTCAGGCGCCGGCCGAAGTGCAGATCGAGAATCCGAGCTTGTATCTCTTCACGGTCGACGACCGTGATGTCGATATCGAAATGGAGTTTGAGGTCCAATCCGGCCGCGGCTTCAGCCCGGCCGAAGACCGCGGTCGTTTGCCCATCGGCGAGCTGCCGGTCGATGCCGTTTTCAGCCCGATCAAGCGCGTCAATTACGAAGTCGAGCGCGCTCGCGTCGGCCAGCGCACCAACTATGATCGACTTGTGCTCGAAGTTTGGACGGACGGCACAATCAGACCGGAAGAGGCGGTCGCGCAGTCGGCCCAAATCATGATGCACCATCTCAAGGTCATTGCCGGCGTGGACGAAGACTGGTTCCAGTCTATTGAGCTGCCGCCGCAAATCGAGGACGAACCGACTTACCCGCCGCTCTACGACAAACCCATCGAGGAACTGGATCTGAGCGTGCGCGTGTTCAACTCCTTGAAGCGAACCGGCATCACCTCGGTCGGCGATGTGCTGGATATGTTGAATCGCGGGCCCGATGCCATGCTGGCGATCCGCAACTTCGGCGAAAAGTCGCTGGACGAGTTGGAAGAAAAGCTGCAAGAAAAGAACTACTGGCCGCATGAGAAGGCTGAATAACAGGTAAGCGAGGCGCAATTATGCGACATCGTCATCACGGCAAAAAGCTCAACCGCAGCAGCAGCCACCGCAAAGCGCTGCGCATGAATTTGGCGAGCGAGCTTTTCACGCACGGGCGCATCAGGACAACCTTTCACAAAGCCAAGTTCGTGCAGGGGCACGCCGAACGGCTGATTACCATTGCCAAGCGCGGCCTTGCCAGAGCCGAAGCCAAGGATGATCAGCTGGTCGCGGTGCACGCGCGCCGGCAAGTCGCCCGGCGCCTGAACAACAATCGCGTCCTGGTCGGCAAAGTGTTCGATGAACTGGCGCCGCTATACGCCGAGCGGCCGGGCGGCTATACCCGGATCTTCAAGCTGGGTACCCGAAAGGGCGACAATGCCGAAATGGCTGTGATTGAACTCGTCGATTATGCGACGGACGATTGAGCAGTCGAGCGCCAATGAAGAGGTACGCCGCTATCCTGGCTTACGACGGCACTGACTATCAAGGCTTTCAGCGGCAGCCTGCGCCGACGCCGACCATTCAGGCGGCGGTTGAAGCGGCGGTGGCGGCCGTTACCCGGCGCGCCTGCGCGGTAGTCGGCGCCGGGCGAACCGATACCGGCGTGCATGCGCTGGGGCAAGTCATCGCCTTTGATGTTGACTGGAAGCATAGCGAGTCTGAACTCATGTCCGCGATTAACGCAAGCTTGCCCCTGGATATCGCGCTGCAGAGGCTTTGGCGGCAGGATGACTTTCATCCGCGCTACGACGCGCGCTGGCGTCAATACGCCTATCGCGTCGCTGCGGTGTCCGCGCGCAATCCCCTGCTAAATCGCAGCGCCTGGCAGTTGGTTGGCGCAAAGTTGAATCTGGACGCCATGCGGAAGGCCGCGGCGTGTTGTCTGGGCGAGCATGACTTTGCCGCCTTTGGCACACCGCCGCAACCGGGGAGCGGCAACACCGTGCGGCAAATCTTCCAGTCGCGCTGGGAGACCGCGTCCGAGGATTACGGCGCGGTTTATTCGTATCGCATTCGCGGCACGGCCTTTTTGTACCACATGGTGCGCCGCCTGGTGGGCGTGATGGTGCAGGTCGGTCGTGGACGGCTCTCGCTAACGGAGTTTGATGCGATCTTGCGCAGCCGCGATATCGAACGCGCGAAAGTCCTGGCGCCGCCGCAGGGTCTGGTGCTGGAAGCGGTCGGCTATGCGCCGGACAACTTGCCGAACCCAACTTGTGTAAGTGCAGCCACGGCGACCGACGCGCCGCTGGAGGAAAGAATATGAGGCAACAGATCCAGAAGACATACGCCACGACGCCCGACGTCATCGAGCGGCGCTGGTGGGTGGTCGACGCCAAAGGCATGACCTTGGGCCGCGTCGCTTCCAAGATAGCGCCGCTGTTGCGCGGAACGCACAAACCCTACTTCACGCCCCATCTCGATACCGGCGATTACGTTATCATCGTCAATGCCGACAAAATCCACGTAACCGGCAAACGCATGGATCAGAAGGTGTACTACCGGCACAGCGGCTATCCCGGCGGTCTCAAGAGCCTGACCCTGCGCCAGCTCATGGCCCGCTATCCCAACCGCGCGCTGAAGTACGCCATCAAAGGCATGCTGCCGAAAGGGCCGCTGGGCCGGCAGATGTTCAGGAAACTGAAAGTTTATGCCGGCGGCGAACATCCGCATCAAGCGCAGCAGCCCGAGGCGCTGCAACTGTAAGTCGATTGACCGACGGCCGCCGCCCGAAATCATACGGCCATATTGGCGGAATAGTGAGCGGCGCCAGGTTAGGAGCGAGTAGATGTCAGCACAATATTACGAAGGAATCGGTCGCCGCAAATCCGCCTCGGCGCGGGTGCGGCTTTTCCCGGGCGGCGCGGGTCGCTTCATCATCAACGGCAAAGAAGGCGCAGACTATCTGCCCCGTCTCGGTGATATGGAGACTTGCATCGCGCCTCTGACGCATATCGGGCAGGAACGCAGCTATGATGTGTCCGTGCATGTGAACGGCGGCGGCATCACCGGCCAACGCGACGCCATCTTGCTGGGCATCGCGCGCGCGCTGGAGAAGATCGATCCCGACCTGCGCGGCACGCTCAAACGGGAAGGTTTCCTCTCCCGCGATGCGCGCGTCAAGGAACGCAAGAAGCCCGGCTTGAAACGCGCCCGCAAAGCGCCGACCTACACCAAACGCTAGAGTCGCAGCTTCTGAACATGGTCGCCTTGTCAGCCGGAGCCCCGAATCGGGTTCTGGCTGATTTTGTTTTGGACGCGCGCCGACAGAGCTGTCGCTTGACGAACATGAAATTGGCAAAGTGTTCTCGGCGTAAGACCGAAAGACGCTAACAGACATGATCACAATCGTTGGTTTGGGACCCGGGTCCATCGACCATTTGACGCGGCGCGCCTGGGACAAGCTGCAGGGCGCCGAAACAGTATTCCTGCGCACCGCCCGCCATCCCTGCGTGTCCCAGCTTCCGCCAACGATCAATTGCGTCAGCTTTGACGCGGTTTACCAGACATTCGAGCGCTTTGAAGATGTCTATGCCGAAATCGCCGAGCGCATTTTGGCGGCTGCCAGGCGAGACGGCCGCGTCGTCTACGCCGTGCCGGGCGACCCGCTGGTCGGCGAGGCGAGCGTCGCGCGGATTCTGGAACTGGCGCGCGCCGAAGCGCTTGAGGTGGAAATCATACACGGCCTGAGCTTCATTGAGCCTTGCCTGTCGCTGATCGGCCACGATGCGCTGGACGGCCTGCAGATTCTGGACGCGCTCAGCGTGGCCGAACATTACCACCCGCCGATCAATCCGGCGCTGCCCGCGCTGCTGGCGCAGGTCTACAGCCGCGATGTCGCGTCCAGCCTCAAACTGACGCTGATGAATCAATACCCGGACGAATTTCAGGTTTCTCTCGTACATGGCGCCGGCGAAGCTGACGCCAGGGTGGAATCGCTGCGGCTCTTTGAGATCGACCGCAGCTCGGCAATCGGCATCACGACATCACTCTACCTGCCGGCGCTGGGCGAGCTCACCAGCTTTGAGTCGCTGCAGAACATCATCGCCCATTTGCGTTCGCCCGAAGGCTGTCCCTGGGATCGCGAACAGACGCATCAATCGTTGCGCCCCTTTCTCATTGAAGAAGCCTACGAAGTCCTGGATACGCTGGATGCGGACGACCCGGATGCGCTCTACCAGGAATTGGGCGATCTGCTGCTGCAGATTCTCTTGCACACGCAAATCGCCATTGATGAAGGCGAGTTCTATATGTCGGACTTGCTGCGGCATCTGAACGAGAAAATGCTGCGCCGCCACCCGCACGTATTTGGCGACGTAGCGCCGACGAGCGATCTGGCGCAGCTTTCGCGCATCTGGAACGAAGTCAAGGCGGCGGAAAAAGCGGATGACGCCCGGCAAAGCGACTCTATGTTGGACGGCGTCGCCAAGGGCGCGCCGGCGCTCTTCGTCGCCCAGCGCTATTCGGCCCGCGCCGCCAAGGTCGGCTTTGACTGGCCCGATATCGCCGGCGTAGAAGCCAAATTCCATGAGGAACTGGCCGAGGCGCTCGCGGCCGAAACCGCGGAAGAGCGCGCCAACGAGCTGGGCGATGTGCTCTTCGTCACGGTCAATTGGTTGCGCTGGCTGGGCGTTGACGATCCGGAAAGTTTGCTGCGCGGCATCAACGCCAAGTTCTATCGCCGCTTCAAGCACGTGGAATCCCAGGCTGCCAGCGCCGGCAAGCCGCTGAGTGACTTCAGTCTGGACGAACTCGAACGCTGGTGGCAAGACGCCAAGCGCCTGGGCTTGTGATTGACCAGGCACATAGCTGGCTGGAAGGACGCGTCTCGGCGCAAGCCGCAATCGAGGCGGGCTGGCGCGAAGTCCACCAGATTCTGATCGATAGCAACAAGCGTTACGACCGACGGCTGCGCCCCTTGCTGCGGGGGGCGAAGGCCGCTGCGGCGCCTGTTTCCTTTGTGCCAGGCGACGTCATTCAGCAGCGGGCGAGCGGCGGCTCGCACGGCGGCGTTCTGGCCGCTGTCGGCGAACGGCGATTCTGCGAGCTGGCGGAGCTGCTGCCCGCGGAACGCGCCGCCTTTATCGTCATGCTGGACGGCATCGAAGACCCATACAACTTTGCCGGCGCAGTCCGCTGCTTGTACGCGGCCGGCGTGGACGGCATCGTGCTCCGCCCGCGCAACTGGACCAGCGCCGGCGCCATCGTCGGCCGCGCCAGCGCCGGCGCGATCGAGCGGGTTCCCCTGGCGATTGCCGAAACCGCAGCGTCCGCGGCCGACTTCTATCGCGCGCAGGGCCTGCAAATTGCCGTCGCCGCCAAGTCAGAGAATTCCCGCGCGCCGAATAAGGCAGATTTGACGCAGCCCACATTCTTGCTCATCGGCGGCGAGCGGCGCGGCGTAACGCGCTCATTCGCCCAAACTGCCGACGTAAGCCTTGAGATTGCCTACGGGCGTGAATTCGACCAGTCCCTGGGCGCGGTAGCGGCCGCCGCTGTCATCGCCTTTGAGGTCAAGCGCCAGCGCGATTCCGCCCCAGCGTTGTAGGGGCGAGCCTGTGGCTCGCCCACGCTCTCCAAGCCATTTGCTTGCCCGAGATTCTCCTTTCCTGTAGCGTAGGACAAGAGGCGGGCGATTTACTGTCGCGATGTCGCAACCTCTGCTAGTATGCCTGTTGATCTCGACTGCTGCTCGCACGGAACAGGAGACCTTTCATGAAGGCGCTGATTCTCGCAGCGGGGCAGGGTACGCGCCTGCGCCCTGTAACCCTGACCATGCCCAAGTCACTGGTGCCGGTCGCCAACCGCTGGCTAATTAATTACGCGCTGGATGCCTTGAAAATGGCGGGATTAACCGATATCGGCATCGTCGTCAACAATCTGGATTCGCCGATCGTCGCCAACTTGAAAGACGGCCGCTCCCTGGGCGTGCGCATCGAGTACATCGTGCAGGATGAGCAGCTGGGCCTGGCCCACGCGACCTCCCTCTGCCGCGATTTCGTCGGCGATGAGCCCTTCACGGTCTTCCTCGGCGACAACATCTTCCAGGACAAAATGACAGACCTGCTGACCTCGTTCGCGGGGTCGAGCGACGAAGCCGCCGTCGTTCTCGCTTCTGTGCCCGATCCCTCGCGCTTTGGCATCGCCGAAATCGCCAACGGGCGCATCGTCCGCGTAATCGAAAAGCCAGCGGAGCCGCCCTCAAACCTGGCGATCGCCGGCGTGTACCTCTTCCGCAAATCCATTTTCGACGCCATCGGACGCATCAAACCATCGGGCCGCAACGAACTGGAGATCACCGACGCGATCCAGGTCTTGATCGATGACGGGCTGCCGGTGAGCTCCTATGAGCTGAGCGGCTGGTGGATCGACGCCGGCAAACCCGACGCCATCATCATGGCCAACCAGCTGGTGCTGGAAGAACTGCCCTATACGCCCGCGCCCGAAGGCAGCGAACAAATCGAAGGGCAGAGCGAAGTCTCTCATCGCGTATTGATCGGGCCGGGCAGCCGCATTATCGACAGCGTGATCCGCGGCCCGGTCATCATTGGCAAGAACGCCACGATTCGCAACAGCTATGTTGGTCCCTACACCTCGATCGGCGACAACGTCGTCGTCGACGGCAGCGAAATTGAAGCCAGCATCGTCATGCAAGATTGCGAGATCCGCAACATCCTCGGGCGGATTGACCGCAGCCTGCTCGCCGACAACGCGCGGGTCACTTCAGCCGCGCATGTGCCCGACGCCCATCGCTTCGTGCTCGCGGAAAACAGCTACGTACAATTCTAGCGCTTAGCCCAGCGCGCGCGGCGGCAGCAGATCCCAGCGCCGCAAAAAGGCTTCATCGGGCCCCGCCCAGGCGAAGCGCCGCAGATCTACCCGGCCCCGGCGGTCAAATTCTACGCCCTCCTGCTCCAGCAGACGCCGCTGTTCGTCGGCTTGTGGGCTGCCTGCGGGAAAACTGATCTCGCCGCGACTGTTGATGACGCGGTGCCAGGGAATCGACTTGCCGCGCGGCGTCTTGCGCAGGGCCGTGCCCACCCAGCGCGGCGCGAGTCGTCTCATGCGCTCCGGTTCCATGTCGGCGTCAGGCGGTATCATCGAGGCGATCTGACCATAACTGCTGACCGCGCCAGGCGGGATCTGCAGCACAATTTCCCATACGGTCTCGAAAAATGTCTTGGCGTTGGGCGGGTTAAACATTTGCAATCCATAATAGAGACGTAAAGCAATCCAGGCTTGGAGAGCGAGCGCTCGGCGGCTTGCCGGATGGGAGAGAGACATGCGCGTGATAGGCGTGACGATTGCAGCGGACAACATGAAAGAGATGGTGCGCTTCTATAATGCTGTCTTTGACGCCGGGCTTAAGGAGACGGCGCGTATCGGCGAGCAGCAGTTCTACGGCGGCGCGCTCGCTGGTCTGGAGCTTGTGCTCTGTTCTAATGCCATCGCCGGCGTGAATGCTGAGCAGAATCGCCAGCAATTCCGCTTTGAAGTCAGCGAAATTGAAATGGTGATGGAAACAGGCCTGGCGAATCATGGCGTCGAAATCAACCCGGTCGATGATTTCATAGGCGTCAAGGTGGCGTCCATGGCCGATCCTGATGGCAATACGATTGAGTTCTTCGAGCGCAAGTCATAAAGCGTCTCGCAAGCTGCGCGTCAGCTCCGCCGGCGTCGGCGCATAATTGCCCAAGTGGCGCACGACGATGCCGCTTGCGAAATTGGCCAGCGTGACGGCGTCCATGGCCGAGGAGCCATTCGCCATCGCCAGCGTGGCCGTCGCGATGGCGGTGTCGCCGGCGCCGACCGTGTCGTAAACATCGCTGACGCTAGGCGCCGGGCAATGTTGAATCCCGCCCTCGCTAGCGACAGTCGCGCCGCGACTACCGCGCGTGATAATTGTCGCCCGCGCCGCCGCGAGCGCGCTCGCCAATTCCTGCGCCGCCCGGCCAAAATCATCATCGCTGACCAGCTCGCGATTGAGGTAGCGTTGCGCGTCACCGGCATTGCATTTGATGACATCCAGCCCGCCGAAGGCGTCGAACTTGCCTTGCACATCCGCGCTGGTCAAGACGTCGGCGCCGCGGCCTAGCTCGCGAATCCGCCTGACAAGCGCCGGCGTAAGCAAGCCCCCGTGATAGTGGGAGAGCAATACCGCGTCCAGTTCAGCGAGCCGGCTTTCGGCGAAAGCCAGGATCCGCGCTTCGGTTTCGCCGTCAATCTTGCGGCGCGTCAGCGTATCGATGCGCGTCACCTGCTGCGGAAAGCGCAAACCCATCTGCGCCAGGATCCGCGTCTTGACCGTCGTTGGACGGTCGGCGCGGCGGATCAACCCGCTCGCGTCAATGCCCTGGTCGTCGAGGATTTGGACGAGGCGCGCGCCCGCGTCATCCTCGCCGATCACGCCGACCAGGATCGCGCGGCTGCCAAAGGCGACGATATTCGCGGCCGGATTGGCCGAGCCGCCGGCGATGTAGCGCCTGGACTCCAGCTCCAGCACCGGCACCGGCGCTTCCCGGCTCATGCGCGTCGGCTTGCCAGTGATGTATTCGTCCAGCATCACATCGCCGATGACGAGGACAGTCTTCCCGGCCAGTCCAGCCACCTGTGATTCAACGCGATCGGACATGCTTCTGCTTTCGATTTTCCGACGACCGTAAGTTTACAATAGCGTCCGCTCGAGATTTAGGGTTAGGGTCTTGCCTGGCGGAGCACAGCCAGCACAAAGCGCGGCAATCGCAGCATGCGCCGCCAGCGCCAAGGCTGCCGCAGCAAGCGATAGAGCCACTCCAAACCGCGCCGCTGCATCCAATCCGGCGCGCGCGGAATCACGCCGGCGATGAAGTCCAGCGATCCGCCGACGCCCATCGCCATCGACACTTGCAAGCGTGGCAAGTTGCGCGCGATCCATTTGTCCTGTGTGGGCGCGCCGTAGGCGACAAACAAAATATCGGCGCCGCTGCTGTTGACCAGCTGCACGATTCGGTCTTCGTCGCTGCCCGCGGGACTGCCGCCGTATGTGCCGGCGACGATCAAGCCGGGGCAGCGCTCCTGCAGAATTGCGGCCGCCTTGTCCGCAACGCCCGGACCCGCGCCCAGGAAGAACAGCTTCCAGCCGCGCTCGGCAGCGTGCAGGGCGATAAAAGGAACGCCATCCGAGCCCGTGACGCGCTCCGGCAGCGGCGCGCCCAGCCGCCGGCTCGCCCAAAGCAGCCCCACGCCATCCGGCACGCAGATGGCCGCCCGCTGCAGGATGGCGAAGAATATCGGGTCCTTCCGCGCGATCATGATGAACTCCGGGTTTACCGTGCAGACATGCCTGGCGCGGCCGCCATCGCGGATCCAGACGGCGATTTTCTCCAGCCAACCCTTATAAGTAATCGCGTCGACCGGAACGCCGAGGATCCTCAGCCGGGAGTCTTGCCGCGTCCTCCGCGAGCTATGATCGCGCTCCGCTTCGTGTACGGGTCGCTTGTCCAGGAGGCGCCGGCCGACGTCTAGCACCTGCTCGGTCGTCACCAGCTTCATGCAAGTGCGCGCTGCGCAGCCTTCCCGTGCGCCGACGGCATGCCCGACATAGCTGCAGGGGCTGCACTCGACGCCGCTGCGCAAAACGACGGATTGCGCGCCGACTGTCCAGGGGCGCCAGGCGTCGGCGTTGCTAGGGCCAAATATGCTGATCACGGGCGTGCCGGTGGCCGCGGCGATATGCATGACGCCGCTGTCCGCGCCGATGAATAGATCCGCATTCGCGATCACATCGGCCAGTTGCGGCAGCGCCGTCCGCCCCAGCAGATTTTCTGCTTGCGGGTCGCTGATGCCAGGCGCGTCTTCGCTTGCGCCAACCAGCACAATTTGGGCCGCGTGGCTTTCGCGCAGTCCCTGCGCCACCGCCGCGAATCTCTCCGCCGGCCAGCGACGGGCGCTGCTGTAGCCGCCGCTGCCCGTGTGCAAGACCACTCTGGGCTTGTCGCCAATTGTCGCCGTATCGTCGCTGAGGGGCGCTCGGCTGACCTGCGCTGGACGCGGCGCGCGGCTCGCGCCCAGCAGGCCGACGAGCTCAAGCCAGTACTGCGCCTGATGCAACGCGCCGAATCCGCCATCGCCAATGAAGTCGGTCAGAAAGCCGATATTCTCGTTCTTCAATCCGACGATGCGTTTCGCGCCGCTGGCTTTAGCGATCAGCCAGAATTTGAAGACGCCGGCCCGCAGCGTGAAATGATGAAAGATCACCAACGTATCGTACCAGCCCCGCCTCAAGCTCAAGACGGCGCGCAAGTTTGCGGGCGAATAAAACGCGCGACCGCCGCTTGCGCCGCGTCTCAGCGGAATCATCGCGTCGACTAGATCTTCCGGCACGACCGGCAAGGCGTGATCGAATGCCAGGAGGTCAATCTGTGCGCGCGGAAGCGCTTCGCGCAAGGCGGCCAGCGCCGGCGTGGTCAGCGCCAGGTCGCCGATATCGGCCAGTTGCGCAATCAGCAGGCGCGGTCGGCTTGAGTCCGGGCGCATATCAGATTGCTGGCGCGCCGCTGCGAGCCGGCGCCGCCAGCGCTTCAATCGCTTGCATTACCTGCGCCGCCGCTGCCGCCCAGGTGAAGCGCCCGGCGCGTACACGCCCTTTTTGAATAAGCGCGCGCCGCAGCGCCTCGTCAACGCTGCAGCGTTGCATGGCCGCGGCGATCTCGGCCACGCTGAGCGGATCAACCAGGAGCCCGGCCTCGCCGACGATTTCGCCGAGGCTGGATGTCGCGCTGGCGATGACCGGTGTCCCCGCGTGCATGGCTTCTACGGCGGGGAAGCCGAAACCTTCGTACAAGCTGGGAAACACCAGGGCGATCGCTCCCCGCAGCAGCCCGGCTTTGTCAGCGTCGTCGATGTATCCGCAAAGCCGGACATTGCGCGCGCCCGTCAGCCAGCTCTCATTAAAGAGCCAGCCTTTGCCGCCGGCCAGGACCAGCGCAGTCTCGTCATCATCTTGCGCTTGTTGCCAGCGCGCGAAGGCCTGGACCAGCCGCTTGATGTTTTTGCGCGGCTGCAGCGTGCCGACAAAGAGAAAATAGCGCGCCGGCAGCCCGTACTTGGCGCGCGCGCCGGCGGCATCCGCGGCCGTCGCCCTCAGCCTGTCGCCGTCGACGCCGGGATATACCACGCGTATCTTGTCTTCTTCTGTTCCGTAAAAGCGGCGCAGGTCGGCGGCGGTGACTTCGCTGTCGGCCAGGACGATCGCCGCCCGCGCCTGGCTGTAGCGCGTAGTCGCGTCCAGATACGCGCGCTGCAGCGGCGGATGCGCGGCCGGGAAATGCTTGAAGCCCAAATCGTGTACCGTAGTTATCGCCGGCCCGGGAAAGAGCGCCGGCAGCGTGTGAGCGGGCACGAAGGTGATATCTGGCCGCGCCTGCCAGAGCGCCGCCGCGAAGCGCAGATGCGTCCACAGGCGAGGCAGCCGAATGACATGTTGTCGCGCGTGCGCCGAAACTGGAAAGCGCCCGACCGGCGGCAGGTCGCGCAAGAAAAGCGAAATGCGGTTCGGCTGCCCAAGACCCTCATTGGCCGCGCAAAGCGCTTGAATTAGACGGAGCGAGTAGTACTCGGTACCAGTAGCTTGCCGGGCGGTGCTGCGGCTGGCGTCTATCGCGATGTGAAGGGGCATTTCGCGCTCCGGCGCCCGTCACTCGTCAAAGCCCAATGATGTGATCGCCGTCTCTGCTGTTGTATACATGGCGCGTATCGACGATGACGCGGCACTGCGCTGCGATCTCCCGCCAGTCAAAGCGGGAATGATCGGTAACCACAACCACGCAATCCGCGCTTTGCAGCAAGGCCGGGCTGTATGCCGCGCCTCTAATCAGGGTCTCGGGGTCCAGGCGAATTTCGGGCACGTGTGGATCGCAGTAGGCGACTTCGGCGCCGCGCTGGCGCAGCAGGCTGATGATATCGAGCGCCGGGCTTTCGCGGGTGTCATCCACATCGCGCTTGTAAGCCACGCCCAGTATTAGCACCCGAGAGCCGCGAACCGACTTTTCCTGGTCGTTGAGCGCTTGCGTGATTTTGTCCAGCACATAGTGCGGCATCGAGGCGTTCACTTCGCTCGCCAATTCAATGAAGCGCGCGTTGTAATCCAGCGTGCGCAGCTTCCAACTCAAATAGTGGGGGTCGACAGGAATGCAATGACCGCCCAAACCCGGTCCGGGATAAAAGGGCATGTAGCCGAAAGGTTTGGTGGCGGCGGCGTTGATCACTTCCCAGACATCGATTTCCAGCTTGTCGCACATCAGCGCCATCTCATTGACCATGCCGATGTTGACCGCGCGAAAGGTATTCTCAAGCAGCTTCACCATTTCGGCGGCAGTCGGCGAACTGACGCTGATGATGCAGTCCACCGCCGCCCGGTAGAGCGCCTGCGCTACTTCCGCGCAATTGTCGGTAATGCCGCCGACCACTTTGGGCGTATTGCGCACGGAATACTGGCGATTGCCCGGGTCAATCCGCTCCGGGGAATAAGCCACGAAAACTTCCTCGCCGACTTTGAGCCGCTCCCGCGTAATCTCCGGCAGAATGATCTCTTCGGTGGTACCAGGATAGGTCGTGCTTTCCAAGACGATCAGCATGCCCGGCCGGCATATCTCGGCGATGGAAAGCGCCGCCCGGCTGATATACGACATATCCGGGTCGCGCGTTTTGCGCAGCGGCGTCGGCACGCAGATGCTGATGGCGTCCGCCGCGCGCAGATCGCCGTAGTCGCAGGTCGCGCGGAAGCTGCCGGCGTCAACCAGGCTGCGCACGCTATCCGCCGGGACATCGTCAATATAGCTGCCCCCGGCGTTGAGCGTCCGCACTTTGTCTTCGTCCACATCCAGACCTAGCACGGGAAACCCGGCTGTGGCGAATTCGACCGCCAGCGGCAGGCCGACATAACCGAGGCCGGCTACGGCGACGACTGCCTGTCGGTCAGCGATTTTGCGCAATAATGCCTGTTTATGGTCCATTGCCGTCCCGGCTGGTTGCGGCGTCTCGATTCAATTATAGTACGGCGCTACCGACGCCTGCTGGCAAAAGGCAGGCAATGCCGCAAACGTATCTACACGGGCGCAGTAGCCAATGCTTGAGGAGGGTCGGGCCGGGTCTCTCGCTGGCGCCGAAAGACCCGCGTTTCGGTTTACACAGCGATCTCACGCTGCTCGTAGCGATAGAGCGCCGCCAACAGCATCAGCGCGGACAAGCCCGCGAACCCGGCGATTTGCGGCCAGATGAAGCCTTGGGTCAATATCTCGCCGGTATTGTAATAGGTCAGGAAGGAAATGGCGCCTACGGTCTCAGCCACTGTGCCCTCCGCCGCCGCGCCAATGGTCTGCAGCATATAGCTGATGATGACGAAGGCGGTCACCAGGCCGAGCGCGACCGTCCGCCGCCGCGCCAGTACCGCGATCAGCATGGTCGCCGCCATGATGAAGATCATCAGCGGGATGAGATAGAAAGTGACCTCCGCCAGGCGGGCCACAACCAGGTCGACCCCGCCCAGCGCCACGCCGACGTACAGTCCCAGATAAATCAGGACGACCACGCCAACGATTGTCAGCGCGTAAGCCGCGAACTTCTCGACCATGACCTGCGCGCGCGAAATCGGCAAGCTCAAGAGCACATCGCTCGTGCCGTCGTCTTCTTCGTTGGCGCTGATGCGCATGCCCATGACGACCGGGTAAACGGCGAATATCAGGGCCGACTTGCCGAAGAAGCCGACAGCCACGAAACCCTCGTTGGTCGTGAATATCGCCAGGTCATCGCCAATGCCAACCATCGCCAGGATCACCGGCGGAAAGCTCTCCAGCAGCGTCGCCACCGACTGCATATCAAAGAGGGGCACCATCAGCACGATCAGCAGCGCCATCGCCGCCAATCCAACGCCCCAATAGACCATAGGCTTCCAGGTCTGTTTCAGCGTTTCTAGGAATACTGAACCAAGCATCGCGCGCCTCCTAAATGCCGATATCGCGGCTGACGAACATTTTCAGGGACAAGCCGAAGCCGACCAAGACGGCCAGCAGCAGCAGCAAGGTATTCGCGGGATCGTAAGTCCCGAGCACAAATGCCTCTCCATGCACATAACTGAAGTAGGACAAGCGCTCCATCAGATCGGCCGCCGCGCCTCCAGCGGCCGCGCCTATCGCGTTGAAAAGGTAACTGACGATGACGAAGGCGGCCGACAGACCGATCGCCAGCGCGCGCCGGCGCATCACCGTCGCCAGCAGGCTCGTTACCGTCATCACCAGCAGCGCGCTCGGATACAAATTCAGAATGCTGGCGAATATGACATCGCTCGGCGCGTCGATATTCATGGCGAGCATGCCGGCGACGGTAATCACCGCGGTCACGAGGATTATTGCCAGCCCGATCAGCGCGTAGGCGATCCAACGCTCCAGCATATAGGCCGCGCGCGAAATCGGCAGCGACAAAATCACATCCATCACGCCCGATCGCTCGTCGTTGGCGGTAATGTTCAAGCCGGCCATCACGGCGAAGACCGACAAGAATATCGCCGCTTCCGACACGAATATCGAAACGATCCAGCCCTCAGGGGAGGTGAAGATCGCGACATCGCTGGCGCCGAACGCTTGGAGCAGGGCGGGCGGCATGGTCTTGAACAGCTCGGCGTAACCCGAAATGATATCCGGGCTGGACGCGATGAAGTCGATGTAGAGCCCCAAAGCGCCGAGCCCCAAGCCCCAATACAGAATCTGCTTCCAGGATGTGCGCAGGGTGTTGCCGATTACGATGCCGCTCATTAGCTCGCCTCCTTGTCGCCGCTGTAGTAGGCCAGGAAGATCTCTTCCAAAGTCGGCTCTTCAACGTGGAGCGATTTCACGTAGCCGCTGCTGATCGCGCGCAGCAGCGGGTCAAAATCGCCGATCATGCGCATGCGTACGCGCGCGCCGTTTGTGCTGACATCGGTGATGGACGGCATGCTCTCCAGTTGCTGCTGCAATCCGGCGGGCAGCGCGTCGCGAAAGCTGACATCGACCCAGGTGAATTCGACATTGGTGATCTTCTCGACCGACTCTACCGCCTTTAGCTCGCCGTCGCGCAAGATACCGACGCGGTCGCAGATCGCCTGCACTTCGCTGAGCACGTGCGAGGACAGGAATACGGTTTTGCCCTTGTCACGATATTCGTCCATCATGCTGTGAAAGGTCTGCTGCACCAGCGGGTCCAAGCCGCCGGTCGGCTCGTCCAGAATCAGCAGCTCGGGCGAGTGCATCATGGCGATGACCAGCCCCAGCTTGCGCTTGTTGCCGGAGGACAGGTCGCGCACTTTCTTCGTCGTATCGAGGTCGAGTCGTTCGGCCAGTTCGTCCGCGTGCTTCACGATGCCGCGCGCGTCGCCACGCACGCTGGCGACATAATGGATGATCTGGTCGCCGGTGCGCCCCTCCCACAAGCTAAGCTCGGCCGGGAAGAAACCGATGCGGCGGTGAATCTCCACGCTGTCGGCGCGGATATCCAGGCCGAAGATCGTGGCGCTGCCTTGGCTCGGGCGGATCAGGTCCAGCAGCAGTCGTATCGTTGTGGTCTTGCCGGCGCCATTGGGCCCCAGATAGCCGAAGATTTCGCCGCGCTCGACGCTGAGGTCGAGGTCGCGCAGCGCGACGGTCTGCTTCGCGCCAGATCCGTAGGTCTTCGATAGCCCCCTCATTTCGATGATAGAGCCGGACGCCATTGCAGTTTGCCTTTCGTTGAGTTTACGGCTGCTGTCGCGTTCTGATCCCGCAGGCAACCTGCACTGATTATAAATCGCGCTGAAAATCCAGGTCAAGCAAAATCGCGCCGCCCCGAGAATTTGGGGGTTGGCGGCAAACCGAGCGTCAGCCGCCCGCCGCTTCAATCACATCCGCCCCGCCGAGATAATGTCGCAGGACTTCGGGAATCACGATGCTGCCATCGGCGCGCTGGTAGTTCTCCATTATGGCGATCATGACGCGGGGCGTGGCCAGCCCACTGCCGTTCAGCGTATGCAGGTAGCGCGACTTGCGCGTGCCGGCCGGGTAATAGCGCAGCATGGCTCGCCGCGCCTGAAAAGTCTCGCAGTTGCTGCACGAGCTGACCTCGAGCCACTCTTCGCATCCCGGCGACCACATCTCGATATCGTATTTCTTGCTGGCGCTGAAGCCCAGATCGCCGGTCACAATCTCCAGCCTGCGGTAGGGGATATCAAGTTCCGCGCAGATCGCTTCCGCTTGCTCGGTCATCGTTTCCAGTTCGGCGTAGCTGGTTTCGGGCGTGGTGAACTTGAACATCTCCACCTTTTCGAATTGATGCACGCGCTTGATGCCGCGCACATCGCGCCCGGCGCTGGCTTTCTCGCTGCGGAAGCAAGGTGTGTGCGCGGCGTAGTTCAGCGGCAGCTCAATTTCTTCCAGGATCTCGTCACGGTGCAGATTGGCGATGGCGACCTCGGCCGTGGGCAGCAAGTATTTGTCTTCATCCGCCAGCCCGTAGACCGTGTCTTGAAACTTGGGAAATTGCGCCGAGCCATAGAGCATGTCGCTGTGTACGATGTAGGGCGTGTAAAGCTCGGTGTAGCCATTGGCGCGCGCGCAATCCAGGAAGAAGCTGATCAGCGCGCGCTGCAGCCGGGCGCCCCAGCCCGCAAGCACATAATAGCGGCTGCCGGAAAGCTTGACGCCGCGCTCGAAGTCGATGATGCCCAGCGCCGGCCCCAACTCCCAATGCGGCTTGGGTTCGAAGTCGAATTCGCGGAAGGCGCCGACCGGCTGACGCGGCGCGTTCGCGTTTTCGCTGTCAGCAACGGGAACGCTCTCGTGCGGCAGGTTGGGCAGCCAGAGCATCTGCGACCGCATGTCCGCCTCTAAAGACTCTATCAGGCCAAAGCCCTTGCCGATTTCATCGCCCATCTGGCGCAGCTCGCGTATCAATCCGTCGAAGGCAGGCTTGGGATCGATTGCCTCGCCCGCGGAAATCGCCGTTGAACCGTCCATGATCCCGCTGGCGCCTTCGTAGTCCGTTTCACCGATCGCCCGGCAGGCCGCCTGAGCGCGCGCCGCTTTCTCCTCGTCAGCCATCGCCCGGTTGCCGCGCAGCTTGCCCATGGCGCGGTTCAGCTTGTTGCGCGCCGCCTGCGCCGTTTCGATCCGCGTGCGCGCTTCGCGTCGTTCCTTGTCCAGGTTTACGATTATGTCGATGCGCGCTACAGCGCCTTCATCGTTCAGTTTCGCAATCTGTTCCTTTACCCAATCCGGCTTTTGCCGAATCAGCGCAATATCAAGCATGGTATGTGATTCTCCTTGAGTAATGCCGGGTGACTTGAGTACAGCAAACTGCCATGCGCCGCGGGCTGCTTCGCCCGACTAAAGCGGCGCATGGGTCTAAGATTCGCTGCCAGGGGAGCTTGCGCGCGAGGAATCGTAGCGGCGGCGCGCCCATTCCGGCGCGTCCTCCGGCAGGGGTTTGCGCAAGTCCAGCCGGAAGCGGCGCCCGGCAATAGCCAAGCCAATCACGACGCTGGCGATGACCAGCGCGTCAAATGCTTCGGGCGTCATGAATTCCAAGAACACGTCCCAATTCCCTCAAGCGAAAGCGCGCCTATCCGGCTCCGCGCAGGCGAGCAACCAGCCGCGCTTTGATGTCAGCCACAACCTGCGTCCCTCACTCGCCGGCAATGCTCAACTGGCTGAGCGATTGCCAGAACTCGGCGAAATCCGTCTCTTCCAGCGCATCGTCCACGCGGTAAATCCGCTCCTCGGTCATGACGTACAAGCGGCCGCTGAATGCCCGGCGCATGTTTTGCAGCTGCGGCAGCGCGCCCTCAAGCGCGTTGCTCATGCGGAATTCGACGCCAACATCAGCAGCCGGCAAATACAGCGCCAGCTTGCGCTTTGCGCCGGCCAGCGGCAGATCAAGCTGGACCTCCAGCTGGCGCACGGCGGCATCGAGCATGAATTGACCGCGCAAGTCGGATTCAGTTGGCGCCGGCGCGCGCAAATGCGGATAGAGCAGCACATCGCGGATGCTGACCTGATCAGTGAGCAGCATCACCATCCGGTCGACGCCGCTGCCGAACCCGCCGTTTGGCGGCATGCCATAACGCATCGCATTGAGATAATCTTCGTCCAGCGGCGTCGTCTCATCGGCTTCGTCAGCATACAGCCGCTTCATCTCCACAAAGCGATCCTGCTGGTCGCGCGGGTCATTGAGTTCAGTAAAGGCATTGCCCATCTCCATGCCGGCGATGAAAAACTCAAATCGCTCGGTGTGGCTGTCGATGAAGCGGCGCTCTTTTTCGTCGCGGATGGCCGCGCCCGCCTGGATGCGCTTGGCGAAGGGCGACATATCGCGCGGGTAATCCTTGATGATGGTCGGCTGTATCAGGCGCGGCTCAATCAAGCTGCCCAGCAGATGCTCGACAATCATCCGGCCCCAGGTATCGGATGGGTCAAGCCCGTCAGCCAGGCCGCGGCCTTCCAGATATCCATAGAGCGATTGGCTGCAAGGATAATCCATGTAGTCAAAGCCGAGAGTCTCCTGCACGGCCTCGCGGATGCTGAGGCGCTTCCAGGGCGGGCTGAGGTCAATCATCTCGCCCTGATAGTTGATACGCGCAGAGCCGGTCACCTGCTCGGCGGTATAAGCGAACATGCGCTCGGTGATGTCCATGACGCCGGCGTAGTCGATATAGGCTTTGTAAAACTCGAGCATGGTGAATTCGGTGTTGTGCTTGTAGCTGACGCCTTCGTTGCGGAAGTCGCGCCCGATTTCGTAAACCGCGTCATAACCGCCGACCAGCAGCCGCTTCAAGTAAAGCTCAAAGCTGATGCGCAAGTACAAGTCTTGATGCAGCTGATTGTGGTGGGTGACAAAGGGGCGCGCGGCGGCGCCGCCGTATAGCGGCTGCAGTATCGGCGTCTCCACCTCCAGCATGCCTTCATTATCCAGAAAATCGCGTAGCGCCTTTATCGTCCGCGCCCGCTTGACGAAAACATCGCGCACCGAACGATTGACCGCCAAGTCGGCATAGCGCTGTCGATAGCGCGATTCGACATCTTTGAATTCGCCGTATTCGATAACGCTGCCATCGTCGCGGCGCTGTTCCTTGACCACCGGCAGGGGCGTCAAGGCTTTGCTGATCAGGCGCAGTTCGCGCGCGGACACGCTGACCTCGCCGGCGCGCGTCCGCATCATCTCGCCGCTGGCCTGCACAAAGTCATCGACATCGATCAGCTTGCGCCGGACCTGCTGATAAGTCCCTTCGCCCAACGCGTTTACGCGCAGGAAAAGCTGGACTCGCCCGCTCTCGTCTTCAATATGCGCGAATGAGACCTTGCCTCTGCTGTTCAGCCGGCGGATGCGACCGGCGACCGTCACCTCGATCGGGGCTGGCGCGTCCGAGCCGTCGGCTTGCGTCTGCTCTTCCTCCTTCAGAAAGGCCTGTACGGCTTCGGCAATGCGGTAGCTGCGGCCCGCGCGCGCCGGATACAACTCGACGCCCATGGCTCGCAGGCGTTCGGCCTTGTCCAGCCGCTCAAGTTCCAATTTCGTCGGTTGCCACATAACCCGGCCCGTCTCCTCGCTCGGTTATGGCTCTCTACGCGGGCATGAAAGCGCCAGCCTTGGCAATCCATTCTCGATAGCAGATTAGTACAAATTGTGTAGGAATTACAGATGGAATCGAATGCCCGGAATTCAGAAAAATCGCCGCTTGCAAATAACGCAAATGCGAGTAGCCTAAGCGAGTTTGCAAAGAAAGTTGCAGGCCCGGCGCGCACATGCAAGATCCTGAGGATTCACTGCCGCCCAATCGCTGGCGCGTCACGCTGCTGGTCATCTCGCTGGCGCAAGCGCTGGGCACGGGCGGCATCTGCCTCGTTTACCCTTTCCTGCCGCTCTACGTACAGACGCTAAATGACGCGCAATTCATCAGCCCCGAACTGCTGGCCGGGATTGTTATCGCCGCGCCGCCGCTTGTCGCGACAATCTCGACGCCGTTTTGGGGGCGCCTGGCCGATCAATACGGCCGCAAGAAGATGGTCATGCGTGCGATGTTCGGCGCGTCAATCATTCTGGCGCTGATGGGCTTCGCGCAGACGGCCGTCGCGCTGATCGCGTTGCGCGCCCTGCAAGGGCTGACCAGCGGCATCATCGCCGCCAACATGGCGCTGGTCGCCGGTGAATGCCCGCGCGAGCGCATCGGCTTTGCGCTGGGCACGCTGCAAGTTGGTCTATTCAGCGGGGTCGCGGTAGGCCCCTTTGTGGGCGGCTTGCTGGCCGATCGCTTCGGCTACCAGGTCCCCTTCATCTTCACAGCAGTGATGCTGGCGCTGGCTGGGCTGTTGGTTACTTTCGGCATTCGCGAAAGCTATACACCGCCTGCCGGCAGCCGCCTGGACCTGAATCCCCTGAAGATGATCCGCGCCTGGCGCGGCATTTTGCGCGCGCGCGGCGTCAAGACCGTATATTCGCTACGCTTTCTCAACGGGTTCGCTCAGCGCTCGATTATGCCCATCGCGCCTTTATTCGTGCTGGCGCTAATGCCAACTGTGCTGGCCGCGGGCGCGAGCAGCTATGCCGGCCTGGTGCTCACCGTCTCGTCTATCACGACGACCGCCGGTTCCCTGATCCTTGGCTGGCTCAGCGACAAGTGGGGCTATCGCCATATACTCATCGCCGCCGCGCTGATGGCAGTCCTGTTTTACCTGCCGCAAGCCTTCGTCAGCAGCGTCGGACAGTTGTTGCTGTTTCAGGCATTGGCCGGTTTCTTCGCCGGCGGTGTCTTGTCGGCGCCCGCGGCCATGCTGGCCAGGTTCACCGACCTGGGCGACGAGGGCTCGGTCTATGGCCTGGACGCGTCAGTCTCCTCTTTCGCCAATGGAATGGCGCCGCTTACGGCCTCTATCATCGCCGCCGTCTTTGGCTTGCGGGCGGTATTCGCGGTGGTCGCGCTCTACTATCTGGGGATTCTCGCAATCGGCGCCAACTTCTTGCCCAAACCGAAACGGAAGCGCTTCCGGCTGCTAGCTGGCGCCGCAAGCGGCAGCTAGCGAAGAGCGCAGGCGACAAGACGACGCTGCGGGTCTTTGGCCCTTATCTGGATCGGACACATTAGAAACGAACTTACTCGCAAAATTGATGGGCTAGGTATTCATGGCAAAAGTTCTAACGGCAAATTATCACTCGCTCGCCAGAGCGTTTTCTTTGCCGCATAGTTGGAAAGTCACGCTGGGCATTTTGGTCATCGCGCAAATTCTATCGGCTATAGGATTCTCGATGATCTTCCCCTTCCTGCCGCTGTATATCGAGTCGCTGGGAAGCGCCGGCGGCCATAGCACGGAGCTGCTTGCCGGTGTGGTCATTTCCGTGCAAGGCATCACAATGATGATCGCCGCGCCCGTTTGGGGCGCTGTTGCCGACCGCTTCGGCCGCAAGAAGATGATCATGCGCGCTCTTTTCGGCGGCGCAATCACACTGGCGCTGATGGGTTTTGTGCAGAGCGCCGAACAGCTGATAATCGTTCGCGCTGTGCAAGGAGTTGTGACCGGCACCGTATCCGCCAACAACGCCTTGGTCGCAGCGGCTACACCCCGGCGCCGAGTCGGATTCGCCATGGGCGCGTTGCAGGTCGGCCTGTGGGCGGGCGTGGCGGTGGGACCCTTGCTGGGTGGCGTGCTGGCTGATCTCTTCGGCTACAGCGTGCCCTTCGTGGTCACGGCCGTGCTGCTGCTGGCGGGCGGTATGATCGTAATGCTGGGGGTAAATGAAGACTTCAGCGCTCCGCGGAAACGTGAAGATTTCCATGCCCTGGCGATTATCCGCGGATGGAAATCAATCGTTCAGACTTCCGGCGTGGGCGTCGTGCTGTTTTTGCGCTTCTTGTCAAGTCTTGCTCGCGTGATCATTGTGCCAATCGCGCCGCTTTTTGTCGTCTCCTTGATCGCTCGCGAGACCGATCCCGGCAACACGTATGCCGGCCTGGTCATGGCGGTATCCGCCGCTACATCCACCTTTGGAGCAGTCTACCTCGGAAACCTGGGCGACCGCATCAGTCATCGCAAGGTGCTGATTTACTGTTCAATTGCCGCGACCGCGCTCTATGTGCCGCAAGCATTTGTCGGCGATGTCTGGCAACTCCTGTTCTTGCAAGGTCTCGCCGGGATTGCCGCCGGCGGCCTAGTCGCCGCGCCTAGCGCATTGCTCTCGCGCTATACTGACAAGGACACTGCGGGCGCTGTCTATGGAATCGACAATTCGGTTGTAGCTGGTTCGAAGGCGGTCGCGCCAATCTTCGGGGCGTCCGTGGCGATTCTGATCGGCATGCGCGGCGCCTTTATCGCTGCGGCCGTGGTGTTTGCGCTAATTGCCCTGGCTGCCTGGCATTTGCTGCCGTCGGACGCGCTAACGACCACACCGAAACGGCTCGCTCAATCTGCAAGCGCCTAGGCATCGCCAAGCCGCTGCGACTCGTCGCTTGCGGCGTCGCGCCTGACCGGTACAATGGGGCTATGGCAAGAAAACGCGATCCGCTCGACAAAGTTGACAATTTGCCCGTCCGCCGCGCCAAGTACGCGCCTATCGCCGCCGCCTTGACGCAAGTCTACGGCACGCTCGACTGGTCGCGGGATCAGGATGGCATGGACGAGCTAATCAGCTGTATCTTGAGCCAGAGCACCAGCGACACAAATCGCGACCGCGCTTTTGCCCGGCTGAAGGAGAGCTACCCGGATTGGGCGGCGGTTCGCTTCGCTGATCTGGTCGACTTGACCGAAGTGATTCGGCCTGCCGGCCTGGCGAATCAGAAAGCGCCGCGCATCCAGGACGTCTTGGGCGTGATCTACGAAAGGGCGGGCGACTACAGCATCGACTTTCTGAACGACTTGACGATTGACGAGGCCAAAGCCTGGCTCTGTTCGTTGCGCGGGGTGGGACCCAAAACCGCAGCCATCGTCTTGTGTTTCGCCTACGGCCGGCCCGCCTTTCCGGTCGATACGCATATCTATCGCGTTAGCAAACGCATCGGCTTCCTGCCCGAAAAGCTCTCCGCCAATGACGCCCACCCGGTCATGGAAGCGATCGCGCCGGCCAGCGACTATTATCAGTTTCACATTCAGTTGATACAGCACGGTCGCGACATTTGCCACGCGCGTAAGCCCGCCTGCGCTCGCTGCCCGATCAGCGACCATTGCGATTACTTCGCCAATGTGGAGAATGCGGGCTGACTTGAATCGAGCGAAAGCCGAGGACGACTTGTCAACCGCGCCGGCACGAGAGACTCACGTTTTCATTTCGCCGCATTTCGATGACGGCATCTTTAGCTGCGGCGGACTCGCGCGCCAATTAACCGCCGCCGGGCATGCCGTTACCATCATGACGATCATGGGCGGACTGTACCATGGCGAACTGCCGGACACGCCGATACTGGGGGACTTGCATCGGCGCTGGTCCGCCGGCGAGAGCCCGCTGCGCAGCCGGCAGATCGAAGATGAAAACGCCTCAAACTCAATCGGCGTGGATTTCATGCATGTGCCGCTGCCGGACTGCGTTTATCGTCTGGCGGGCGATTTAGCGCTTTATCCGTCCGAGGAGTCCTTGTTCGGCGAGATTCATCCAGCCGATTACGCGCCGCGCCTGCTGAAGGGCATTCAGATACCCGAGTTGGATACGGCCGCCCGCGTATACTTGCCGCTGGGCGTCGGGCGTCACGTCGATCACCAGATCGCCCGCGAATGGGGCCTGACCCAGGCGCGCGACATACCCGATCGTTCGGCGCTGCGCTTCTACGCCGAGTTTCCCTATTCGAATGCCGATCGCGCCACCGAGATGGCGTTGAAGGAGTTCGGCCTGCCGCTTGCGCCGGCGGACGTAACGTTAAGCGAAAACGACATCCGCGCCAAGATCAAAGCCATCGCCTGCTACACTTCGCAGATCAGCACCTTTTGGCCGAGCCTGGATGCGATGGAGGCCAATGTGCGGCGCGCCTTTGCCGATCCCGATACCGGCGGATTTGTCGAGCGCTTCTGGAAGGTCGCGCCCTAACGACTCTGCCGGGCTAGAGTTCGCTGCAATCCCACATAAAGCCGCATTTGCCGCAACGGACTTTGCAAGCCAGCCGGAATGTCTTGCTTGCGCAAGCCGGGCAAAGCGCGCTCAACGTGTAATTGCTCAAGGGGCCGGGCGGCCGCTCCGCGTAACGCGGTCGCTTTATATTCGCTGTGCCCGCCGACGTGGCGCGGCGGAGCGAACTTCGAGCCGACTTCACGGCCGCGCCGATTCAACTGAAACGAAACTGAAGGGGAGAGGCGACGGTGGGATTCGAACCCACGAATGAAGGTTTTGCAAACCTCTGCCTTACCACTTGGCCACGTCGCCGGATCGCTCATATTATACCGGCTGGCAGCGCCACTTCAAGGACGATTTATGGTCCGGGCGTCCAGCCAAAGGGCAGGTCTTCATCGAGATTATCGTAGGGACCGTCGCTGGCCCTGCCGCCCGGCAGGCGCTGATCCGCCGACGGGCTGGGCTGGGACGGTCCGCGCCGAATCAGCCGCCGCAGATTGCGGGCGTAGTAGAGTTCGCGCGATTCGTCGCCGCTTATGGCCAGCAGCGCCACGCCCCGCGCCAACTCATGGACGGGCATTGGCGCAATCCGATTCAAGAACAGCCAGGACAGTGGCGGCAGCGCGCCAAACAAAGACACCGCGCGGTAGAAGAGCGGTCGGTTGCGGCCGGGCACATAGAGCAGCGGCGCCCGCACAATCGTCGCCCGCAAGCCAAGCCGCCGCATATACCGTTCCGCGTCTCGCTTGGCCTGAATATACGCGCGGCTGATCCAGGGGGCGCTGGTCCCGCTTATTAGAATCATGCGCTCGACGCCATCGCTGACGCACATATTGGCCACATTTCGCGCCGAGACGAAATTCAGGCGGCTGTGGGATAAACCCTGCGCCGGATCCGCGGAAAGGCTGCCGACCGTGTGGATCACCGCGGCATGATTGCGCGCTTTGCCGCGCAGGCTGGCCGGGCTCCAAACGTCAGCCGTCGACCAGCGCGTCTGCTGCGCCAGCGGTCCCAGCTTGTCTACGCTGTCGGGCCGCGCCAATAGGCTGACTTTGGCCCCGCCCGCCAGCAAGGCGGAGGCGATATGGTCGCCCAGGAAGGTGCCGCCGCCGGTCACCAGTATCCCTCGTGAAAACCTGGACATGGTTCAGTCTCGGCACTCTTCTCTTGCGCGCGTCCCGGGACCATCAAAGAGCCCGAGCCAACAAAACGCTTGCCATTCGATATTTTGCGGTATAATGGTTTCGTGGGGCGAGGCGCGCGCGCCTTCGCTCTGTTGAATCGTCATTCTAAGACCACCGAATACAGTTGCCCTGCAGTGTGAATACGTAGCGCGACAAGGTTTGGTGGCAGTATAACGCGCGCGCTCGGATACACCGAGGCAAAGCGATAGGGCTCCGAGCGCGCGGCTGCGGCACATATTGCGCAGATTACGAGCGATCAACCAGTTCAATCCAGGACAAATCGAGATTGAAATGAACTTTTCTGATGAAAGTTCATTGATGGGAGTATAATGGCGCGCTCACCCAAAGGCGAGTCTTGCGTGACCCGCGCCTTATGCTGACGATAGGTTTGAAAGTCAGCAGCCCCCAAGCTGTTTGAGACACTCGGTAATACGCCAATAAATTAGACGCAGCGTCGGAACTGCAGCGAGTAGTGGATTGGCGGTTGCGATGCCGGTGATTACGGCTTTGGAAGTCAATCGGCGCGACAAGGAATTTGTCAAGCTCTACCTCGACGACGAATTCGTCATGAGCCTGCCGCAGCTGGAGGCGGCCAGGCTGGCTATCGGTCAGCCGCTCAGCCAAAGCGAAGTCGAGGCGTTGGCCGATGCGCGAGCGGAACAGCGCGCCTTCGACCGCGCCCTGCGCTTTCTCTCGTACCGGCCGCGCAGCGCAGAAGAAGTTCGGCGCAACCTCGCCAGGCATAATGTGACCGATTCGCTGATCGCGACCGTGCTCGCGCGATTGGAAGGGCTCGGCTATCTGGATGACCTGGACTTTGCCAAGTTCTGGCTGGAGAACCGCGCCCGCTTCAAGCCGATGGGCGCCCGCGCGCTGCGGTATGAGTTGCGCGCCAAGGGCATTAACCACGACATCATCGAGAAATCGCTGGCTGATTTTGAGGAGGAGGAGGCAGCTTATCGCGCGGCGGCGGCGCAAGCCAGCCGCATTGGAGGAACGACTCGACAGGCCTTCCGGCGCAAGCTTAGCCAGATGCTTCGTCGACGCGGCTTCGAGGCGGATACAGTCAGAGATGTCGTATTGCGTCTCGAAAATGAAAGCGAAGAACTGGACGCAGGCCGCTTTCTGCGCGATGCCGAGGAATAGCATCGGCGGACAGGCGCCGATCCATTGAGAGAAAGGAGCAGGGACGGCTGTATCCCTTGGATCCCGTCAGCAGACCATGGAAATCACTGGAATAGCACTTGCAATCGTAACCGCAATCGCGGGCATCGCCGCGGGCTACGCCTTGGGCAGCCGCCGCAGCGTCAATGCCTTGCTGAAGAAACAGCAGGAAGATGGGCAGAGCGCGCTGCTGAAGGCATCCGAGGATGCCAAAGAAGTGCTGAAAACGGCTGATGAGGACAAGTCCAGAATCATCGCCAAAGCCGAAAGCGAAGCGCGCCAGCGCATCAGCGACGCCGACGCCAAAATCGCCCGCCGCCGCCGTGACATGGATGACGAGGATGAGCGGATTCGCCGCCGGCGCAACGAGCTCGACAAGCGGGTCGAACGCCTGGAGCAGCGCGATCAGCAGATGAACCGGCGGCAAAGTCGCCTCGACAAAAAAGAAAACGAACTTCTAAAGTCGGAAGCGGTGATGATCGAAAAGCTCGAAGTCATCGCGCAGATGACGGTTGAAGAAGCGCGGCAGCAGCTGCTTGACTCAATCGAATTGGACGCGCGCAACGATATGGCGCGGATCATCCGCCAGGTCGAAGCGGAAGCGCGCGAAACCGCCGACGCGCGCGCGCGCAGCCTGATCGCCATGGCTATCCAGCGGCTGGCGTCGGAACAAGTCAACGAAATCTCCGTCAGCGTTGTTCATCTGCCCAGCGATGATATGAAAGGCCGCATCATCGGGCGCAATGGGCGCAATATTCGCTCCTTTGAATTGGCGACAGGCGTTGATGTCGTTGTCGACGACTCGCCGGAGTCGGTCACCATCAGCAGTTTCGATCCGATACGGCGCGAAGTCGCCAAGCGCACGATGGCCAAGTTGGTCGTGGACGGGCGCATCCACCCGGCTCGCATCGAAAAGCTGGTGGAAGACACCCGCGCCGAGGTCGAGCAAATTGTCCGCGAGGAAGGCGAGCGCGCCGCTTACGAGACCGGCATCCACGGCTTGCACGCCGAGGTGCTGAATCTGCTGGGCACGCTGAAATTCCGCACCAGTTACGGCCAGAACCAGCATGCGCACGCGATCGAGACCGCGCATATCGCCGGCATGATTGCCATGGAGCTGGGCGCGGACGTCAACATCGCCAAGGCCGGCGGCCTGCTGCACGATATCGGCAAGGCGATCGACCACAATATCGAAGGCACGCACGCCCAGATCGGCGCCGAATTCGTCAAGCGCTACGGCGGCAAAGACGCCGTCGTCAATTGCATCGCGGCGCATCATCACGAAGTCGAGAAAGAATGCGTGGAAGCCTTCATCGTGGAAGCGGCCGACGCCATCTCTGGCGCGCGCCCGGGCGCCCGGCGCGAAAGCCTCGATTCATACATCCGGCGCGTCAAGCAGCTGGAAGAGATCGCCAACGGCTTCGACGGCGTCGAGCAGAGCTACGCGCTGCAAGCGGGGCGCGAAATCCGCATCATCGTGCGACCCGAGGTTGTGGACGATTACTCGTCGATTCAACTGGCGCGCGATATCGCCAAGCAGATCGAGGGCGATATGCAGTATCCGGGCCAGATCAAGGTGCACGTCATCCGCGAGACGCGGCGGGTGGAGTACGCGAAGTAGGGCGGGCTAGCAAGGAATCTGCCTTACTGTGGCGGGATCCAGGTCATGCAAGAAGCGGCTGCGGTTGCGCTGCGGGTGCAGCAAGTACAGTCGCTCTGCCGCGCGCGTCATGCTGACGTAGAAGAGTCGGCGTTCTTGCAGTTCGTCTTCCTGTTTCGTCTCAGAGTCTCTGCCGATGTATGGCACGTATTGGTCGGACAAACCAACGAGGAATACAACCGGAAACTCAAGCCCCTTGGCTGAATGCATCGTAATCAGCTTGACCGCATTATCCAGAATGTGGAATTCCTCATCGCGGTGAAAGCGGCACAAGATGTTTTGCTGCTTTAAGAAGCTGTCGATGTACTTTGTCAGCAAAGTTTTGTTGCGCGCTAGAACGGCGATGTCCCCCGGGCGGTAGCGCCCAGTTTGGCACAGCTTGATAATCTCGTTCGCAAGGAAGCGGTTGCTTGCTGCTGAACTGCGGTACTTGACAACAATGGGCTTGGGTCCGCGGCGGCGCGTACTGGCTGGCGCGATGTACTCCTCTTCGGCTTTGAGATCATCGAAGCCTTCAACAATAGGTCGGGCGGCTTCTAGGATCTGCTGCGTATTGCGGTAATTCTTGGCTAGGATACGCGTGCGGCCCTGAATGTTGACGCCCGCTTCTTTCCAGGGGATGCCGCGATAATAGATGCTCTGCGCGGGGTCGGCCAGCAGGGTTAGACTTCGCATCTCGCTGTAGTTGGGAATCAAACGAGTGGTCAGCCGCAAGTCGCTTGGCGGGATGTCTTGCGCCTCGTCAATGATGACGACATCAAACTGCGGAAGCGGCTTGCAATGCTTTTGAACCAGCCGCGCCAGATCTGCCCAATCAAACAGTCCGCGCTCGTCCAGTTTGTCTTGATAGCGCTGGTAGATCTCCCAAACAATCGGACGATGTCGCGCGCGATCCAGGCCGACTCCGCGCCCTGCTCGGTCAATTGCTTGATACTGCGGCAGGCTCGACAGTCCCCTGGCCCGGATGACTTGATCGATTTCTTGCAGCAGGTATTCGGCGGGGCGCGCGCCGGCAACCCTGTCATTGGGATACATCAGTTTGACTGCCGATTGTGCTTCGCTAATGATCTCTCTTCGCGTGTCTGGATCTGCTTCTGACAGCCAAATTCCATTCTTTCGCAACTGCTGCAGCATCCACTGCTTGCAACCGAGGACGGTGACTGTATGCGGCAGATCTCCGTATAATTCGACGTATAGCTGATGCAAAGCCTTAGTCAGCGTTTCTGTATAGGTGAGCAGCAGAATGGCTGCGGATTCGCCAAATAGCCGTCGTCTTTCTTCGATCTGCTTTACCAGGTAGTTGGCGCGATACAGCCCAATCGTCGTCTTGCCCGATCCGGCCACGCCCTTAATCAATAGGGGGCCGGTCGCATTGACCGTGACATAGCTCTGCTGTTCGTCGTTTAGGTTCAGCAAGAGCTGTTTGATTTTGCCTTTGCAGTAGCCTTCGAGCTGGTCTACCGTGGTGCGATAAAGCAGCTGCCGCGTGTCCAACAGGTTGTCCAGCGTCCATTCAGGATTGGTGAGAATGTCCAGCAGGGTCATCTGGACATTCTCTGGGATCTGCAGATCCCAAACGTCTTCTACATTTGTGAGCGATTTCACCGCATCCAACTGGGAATCCGGCACGCCAAAAAGCCGCAAGATATTGTCCGGCACATGGCTTAAGGGCCGCGGCTGATTTGGATCCGCGATAAGATCCACCTCGCGAGCTCTGCCTGTTTCTTCGTCCCGAACGATGACGATTTGCTGGTCCCGCGGCTGGCTGCGAACATAGTCAATCGCGTCAATCATTTTGTGTGTGCCAACGCGCCACAAACGGATACTTCCCTGCCACCATTCCCACAACATCCGAAAATTGTCCGTAACGCGGGAACGCCAAATATCTCGGCTTGGAATTGAAGTCTGCTTCTTGGAATTCAAGCTCGGGTGGCGGTGGTCTCGGCTGATTTGCCGGATCGCTTTTGAAACGCGCTCCTGGATTGACTTGTCGAGCGCGTCCAAGTCGTCTTTAAATTGCCGTGTCATGAAAACTTCAGCCATAGTCCTGCCATTCACACTCAATTTCGCCAAACAGAAATGTCCGAGATAAAAGCCCAAAAAAGCCCCTGTCATTTGACAGGGGCTTGATGGTTATGCTTTGCTTGGCGCCCTAACTCGCGACGCGCAGCGTAACCTCAATCTGCATCATCTCGCCAGCGCGCAGGATGTCCAGCGTCACTCTGTCGCCCGGCTGGTGGAAGTAGATGCGATTGCGCAGGTCCAGCTCCATGGTCACATCGTCGCCCGCCACGGCCGTGATCACATCGCCCACCTGGACGCCCGCCTTCGCGGCCGGCAATCCCTCGATGACCTCGGCAATGTAGGCGCCGTGCGAGACGCCGCTACCCTCGAAGTAGGCGTTATCCGGCTCCAGCTGTATGTAGCGCACGCCCAGCGTGACCTGCTTCTCATGCAAGCCAAGCCATTGCGAGCGGTCCTGCTCAACCGGCGCATCCAGCCCGTAGAGCAGCAGCGGCGCTACCGTTGCCGGTACGGTGAATTCCAGCGCGCCGTTGTCGCGCGCAACCGTCAGCGCGATTTCATCGCCGGCGAAGTAATCCTTCGCTTCTGCCAGCGGCGCGCCGTTGGCGGCGGTGATGAAGTCGAAGCGGCGGATGCCGGCTACGTAGAGTTCATGCGCCGGGTCGATCGCCTGAACTTCAATGAATCCGTCGCCGTAGCCCAGGCCGATGCTGTCACTGACGTATGTGTTGGTGTATTCCAGACGCGGACGCGGATAGGGACGGCGATGGCGCGGCGGACGCCTGCGGTGGTCCACCACGACGGTCTTGACCGTCAACTCCTGGTCGCCGCGCAAGACCACGAAGCTCAGGACGTCGCCTTCGCTGAGGTCGGACACTGCCGCGTCAGCTTCACCGAAATTGCTGACCGCGTCGCCGTCAATCGTCAGGATTTGATCGTAGACCTGGAAGCCAGCGGACGCGATATCGGAACCGGCCAAGGCGCCAAACACCACCAGCTTGTCATCGCATTGCCCGACGTACAGACCAAGCGACGGCAGGTCGAGCGGGATGGCATAGAGCGGGTTTTCGAAGAGATCGTCGGGACGCGCCATCAAGGTCAAGCCTTGCTCCATGGCTGCGCCGTCGCGGTCCAGGCTGAGCGTCACCGTTGTGCCCGGCGCGTGTTTCCAAACGACATCGCGGACAGTTTCCACCTGAATGGACTCGCCTTCGACCGCTGTAACCACGTCGCCCGATTGAAGCGCGGCCGCTTCAGCAGGCGTGTTGGCGATGACGCCGGTTACCAGCAGCCCCTCGTCGACGCCCCAGTAGCGAATGCCCAGAAAGGGAACTTCAGTGCTCTGTGTCTCCAAGTCGTCCTGCGCGAACGCGACAGCCGCAACCAGCACTAGCGACAAGACGGCCAATAGGCGAATGAGTTTGCTAATCACACGTAACATAGTGGGGCGCCCCCTTTTACTTCGGACAAGATTCTGAATCAGACAATTCAAACACGATTTCGATACTACGACATACTCTATCCGATTTAGCGCCAATCGTCAAATTGTTTCCTTCAAAAGCGCGAATCCATTTTTCCGTCGCCTCATTGACGTCCGTCCTTATCGCCGAAGAGCCGTCGACTGATGGCGCCGCCGAAGAGCGAGCTGGCGATCGAGGAATCTACCTGGACGCGCTGCGAAGCGTGTTCGTCCCAGTCGCCCTTGTGCCGCCGGTTGATCCAGTCTTGATATTCGTCAGACGCCTTCATCAAGAAGGCTTCGACGGCGGCCTCGTCATTCGCCGCCAGCCGCTCCCGCAGATCCCGCAGCACCGCCACCACATCGTCGATCGCGCGGCCGAGACGCTCGCGGTTGGCCAGCCATTCGTCGCGCAGGCCGTCGGGATGGTGCGTGAAAAGATAACGCGTCTGCACGCCAAATGGGGCATTGGTGAGGCGCTTCGCATCGCCCCAGGCGCTGTGACGGGAAGCGGCTGAGTAGGCCGCCACGCTGAGCAATTGCGCCATCTCTTCGGTGATGGCGGTAAGGCTGTCGTGCTCGGCCGGGTCCAGGAAAGCGGGCTTGCCCCCCAGAATGACGGAGAAGTTAACAGCGAGATCGATGGCTTCCTTCATGCTGGTCACCGACGGCGTCAGGTAAATGGCGCTGTCGTGGAAGTAATCGTCGCTGGCGTGTTCCGGCCCCAACTGTGGCTCGAGCAGGTAGTGGGCGTTCGCCACTGCTGTGAAGCCGATCCAATGCTGCTCCGCGCTCAGCAGTTGCCGCGCCCAGGCTTCGGATGGCTGCTTGATGACGGCGGAATCGAGCAGGACGACGCCATCGCGCAGGTCGGCGGCGATGAGTTCGTAACCGGCGCGCAAGTCTTCATAGGGCAGATTCATGACGACCAGATCGGCCGATGCGACCGCCGCGTGCGGCTTGCGCTCAACTTTGTCAAACACCTTGAGCTTGCGCGCGGGTTTCTCGTAGTCGTCGCGACTGTCGTATCCGATCAGCTCGAATTCGTGCTTGCCGCCCTTCGCCACATAGGCGCGCAGCCGCAGCGCGATGGACACGCCGAGGCGATCCAGTCCCAGTATGGCTACCGTTAATTTCGCCATGAACGCTTCCTCTGGAATACACTGCTGCTTCGCGCGCGGGGGCTTGGCCACGCCGCGCCGGCGCGCGTCCGCTCCCGCATACTATATCGCAGATTGGCGCATGCAATCTATAGCCAAGTCCAGCGCGCTCAGTTGGCATTGTCAGCGGCTTGCAGTTGTTTCAGCAGCCCGTAAGCCGGATGCGCCTGATGCGCCGCCGCCTCCGCCTGATGATGTTCCACCAGCCAGATAAGCTGCGAATCTGAATCGCAGGCGCGCAGAATCTCGCCGCCCCATTTTGCATGATGCTGCTGCACGATGAAGGGAATCCGCCAGGCGCTGGGCGATTCTTCGTGGCTGAGCCGCTGGCATAGCCCGGGCGCCAGCGCCAGCGCCAGCACGACCAGCGTTTTCTGCCAGACCGCGAGCCGCCGGCGCGATTTGCCGACATCGTGCAGCAGCGCCGCCGCCATTAGCGCGCGTGGTGGGCGCGGCGCCGCGTCCACCGCGCGCAGCACATTCAAGCTATGCAGCTGCTCCGAGCGGGACAGGCCGCAGAAAGCGGTGAACTCGCAATCGCTCAAGTAGAGCCGCGCCAGCGCCAGGTCCGGTGGCGTGGCGAAGGCGAAAAGAGCGCGCAAGCCCTGTGCCAGGCGACGGCGGACCGGGTGCATGCGCTAGAAGAGCAAGAGACTTAGCAGCGCGCCTGTCGGCCGGCCGATGAAGATCCCAAAGGGGCTGGCGCCGCCCAGAGGCAGAATCGACAGGAAGATCAGCGCGATGAATACGTAATAGCTGGCCATTTGCCAGTCGCGCCATTTGAATGCGGGCCGCATCAGAAACTCCGCCAGCGGGCGCAGGCTGCGCTGAATGACCACGGGAATCTGCATGCGCGTCAGCCAGGCGCCCGGCAGCAAGCTCAAAACAATGTGCCATCCGTCAATCGGGAAGAGCGGGATCATATTGAAGACGAAAAGCAGGATGTTCCAGTACACCATGGCGAAAAGCAGAGCCGACAACAGGCTTATCGGATCGACTATTTGGCCCGGCGTGTAGTAGGCTTGGACACCTGCCGCGCTGAGCCCGATGAGCCGCAGCAGCAGCCCAAACACAACCGCCAGCGCCAGATTGGACAAGGGGCCCGCGGCGACCGCGGCCAGGAATCCTTTGCGCGGATCGCGCATGCGCTGCGGCGAGATCGGCGCGCTGCCCAATATGCCAAAGCCGACGATGGCGAACATCAGCCAGCCGATCCAATTGATATGCACGAGCGGATTCAAGGTCAGGCGACCCTGCAATTTCGGTACTTCATCGCCCATTTTCCAGGCGACGAAGTTGTGCGCGAATTCGTGCGCGGTCATCGCGGCGCCCAAAACGACCAAATTGATGATAATGGTAATCGGATGTAGATTCAGCAACATGTGTTTGCTCGCGGCTTGTCAACGCTATGGACCTAATATACCTGATTTTGGCCGTGTTTTGACCGGCGTTTACGTCGTCTTTACATTTTGTCCTGACGCAATTGCAGGGGCAGCAGCGTCAACCTGTTCAGGCTAATATTTGATAACATATCCGCCACCACTGCGGGCGGGCCGCCGTCTCGCCTCCTATTGCGTTGCGGGCGGGCGACTCACCGAGTCGCCCCTACCGGTTTCGACGCGTAGCGCGCTGATACTCCCGTGGCGCGAGCGAAAGCGTTGCCGGGTCCCGGTGTCACCGTCGCCTGTTGCGACTTCCCGCGCCATTGTACAATAGCGTCGAGGCGTTCTTAACCGAGGACTATTTTGACGGCCAAACGCGTACTCTTTCTATTCTCCGATACCGGCGGCGGGCACCGTTCCGCCTTCCAGGCGATTCGGGACGCGATGGAGATCCGCTTTGGCGACGCCGTTGAATTTGACGCCGTTGATGTTCTGCGCGAATGCCGCTGGCCCTTTAACAAGCAGCCGGAATTGTATCCGCGCGTGGTCAATACTTCAAAATTGCTCTGGGCGCTGATGTATCATAGCTTCGACGGCAAGCGCCGCGCGCGCCTGGCTCGGCAGTTTATCTACCGCAATAATCGCCGGGCGCTGCGGCGGATCGTCGCCGAGCACCCGGCGGACGTGGTAGTCTGCACCCATTCCGTGATCGCCAATCCCACCTTTCGCGCATTTCTCACATTGGAGGAGCGGCCGCCCTTTCTGACAGTCGTCACGGACTTGGTCACCACACCCTCGTTTTGGTACGACCCGCGCGTCGACCACTGCTTTGTGCCGACAGAAACGGCGTATCGGCGCGGGTTGCGGCTGGGCATGTCGCCGTCGCAGATGCAAATCACGGGCTTGCCGGTGAATCCGCACTTCATCAATTCCATCACCTCCAAAGACGAAGCCCGCAAGCACTTCGGTTTTGAGCCGCAACTGCCGGCGGTGTTGATCATGGCCGGAAGCGAAGGCATGGGCGGCATATCTAAACTGGCGCCGGCGCTCGACGCGCAGCCGCTGGGCGCCCAGTTGATTGTAGTCTGCGGGCGCAACGCCGCGCTAAAGGCGCAGCTGGAAAGCCGCGACTGGAATAACGCGCATCATATCTTCGGCTACGTGAGCAACAACGACGAAATGCCGCAACTGATGACCGCGTCCGATGTCATCGTTACGAAGGCCGGCCCGTCTACAATCAGCGAAGCCGCCATCGCCGGCTTGCCCATGATCATCAGCGACCGCATCCCCGGGCAGGAGACAGGCAACGTCCGCCTGGTAACGGAGAATGACGCCGGCGTCTATGTGCCTAAGCCGGAGAAAGTCGCGGATCTAATCGTCGAGTGGCTGCGCGAAGGGCCGGAGCGACTGCAGCAGCGCGCCGCAAACGCCAGGCGAATCGCTCGCCCGGACGCCGTCTGGGAGATTGCGGACGCGGTTTGGGATTGGGCGAATCGGCCCAAGTTCGCCCGCCCATACGCCTCCTGACTATTCCCCCCCGCTCTCATTCAACATGCCGAGGTAAGTGGCGTCCGCGACTTTGACCATCGCGCCGTCTTCCAGCCGCAACTTCCAGACGCCGTCGTGGCCCTCCAGCACGTAGAGTACGGCGCTATTGTCCTCGGTCCATACAATCGGTCGCGCCAGGGCCGGCAGGGCGTCTCCCAGCACGCGTTGCCTGGCGTTCACCAGGTCGGCCACAACCAGCACGGTGCGCGGCTCCTGCTCGGCTGCGCGATAGCCGTTTGCGCGCGTCAAAGCGTAGACGGCCAGGGTATCGTCCGGGCTCAGCAGCAGATTGCCAGCTTCATTGAAATCGCCACGCGCGACGGGCGCGATGACACGGGTTGCGCCGCTCTGAATGTCGTAGATTTCAACCTGTGTGCTGTCCGGTTCGCCGCTTGGCGCCAGGCGGAGCAAGAGTTCATTGCCGAAGCCAACGGCGCAGAAACAGGGGGCGTCCCCCGGCAGCAGCCGCGTAGCCACGCCCGGGCCGCCAAAGTCCAGCGCGAACAGATTGCTTCGCCGCGCGTAGGGCGCGGCACGCTCGGCGCCATCCGCATGCACATCAACGTAGAGCGTCGCGCCGTTGGCGTCAAACGCCACCGGCAGCAAGCGGATGCCCGGGCGCGGACCATAAACGAGCAGCTGGCGAATCTCGCTGCCGGACTGGTCGGCCAGCATAATCGTGGTGGTCAGCTGTTCGTCGGCTGAGCGCTGGCTGACGGACCAGGCGATCTGCCGCCGGTCCTTCGAGACCGTCCAATCCAGGCGGTAGTCGGCGTCCGTCTTTGTGATAAAGGGATGTTCGCGTATGTGGCCGTCCGGCTTGATCAGCTTGATCTGTTGGTCAGACAGGTCGAAATACAGGACGGCGTTATCCAGCAGGGTGAAACGCTCGCCAGCGGTGCTGAAAGACGCGGATTCACCGGTGAGCAAGTCGAGAAACATTACCTCGGTGTCGCCGGGGCTGTTCGCGTCCGCGCGCAGAAAGACGTCCCAACTGTGCCCCTGGATGCCGAGTCCGGTCGTGTCCTGCGAGAAGACTGGCGAGGCGCCGAACAGGATTATCAGCGTGAGCACGAACATCATTGTGGACGTATGGTATCGCTCGTGGGTCATAGATTCGATTATAGGCGCAACTCAAGCAGGCGGCAATTTGACGCGCCAGCTGGCGGGAAAAGAGAAAAGCCCCGCAAACGCGAGGCTTTCGATTGTTGGGCGCAGGGCGCTTAGTTGGGGTTACGCTGGCGTTGAAGCCGTCGCCGCAGCCATTCGTTGGCGTCGCGGTGCTTCTTTTCGTGCAAGAACCGCTCAATCCGCGCTTCTTCCATCAGGTCCTGCGCGCGTTGCTTTTGCAACTGCGTCGCGACCAGGGCGATGTCGAACATGGTGAATCTCCTCTGGGTTATGCAAGTTCCAAAATCATGATAGCAGATTCGGGCAGAATGTACAGGGAGAAACGCTGTTTACTTATACAGATTATATAGACTCCGCTCTCGTTCAAGCGGAGAATAGGTGGATTCGGTCTGCTGTATAGCCATCAGGCGTCCGCACCCTTACAATCGCTGAATCCAATCGGGGAAGGGGCCAAAGCGTTGAAGTCTGTCACGATAAAGGAAATCAAACTGCATATTGTGGCGTTGCCACTGGTTGAGTTGCTGAAGACCAGCTTCGGGGCCGAGCCATTCAAGACCGCCATCATCGTCGAAGCGATTGGCGAAGGCGGGCTTACAGGCTGGGGCGAGACAGCGCTGAAGACCAAGCCGTCGTACGGCGCGGAAACGGTGCTGACCGCGCTGCATGTCACGCGCGACTTTCTAATTCCCGAGTTGGTGGGGCAGACCTTGCGCTCGCCGACTGAAGTACCGGCGATGTTCAAGACGGTTCGCGGCAATCATCATGCGCGCGCCGGGCTGGAAGCTGCGATTTGGGATTTGCTGGCGAAAGCCAATGGCATGAGGCTGGCGGATTATTTCGCCGCACATCTGCCCGCCGGAAACGCGCCGCGCGAGTCGGCCCAGGTCGGCGTCAGCATCGGCATCCAGGACACGCTGGACGCGCAGCTGGCGCTGATTCAGAAGCGGCTGGACGAAGGTTACGGGCGCATCAAGCTCAAGATCGCGCCCGGCTGGGATCTGGAGCTGGCGCGCGCCGTCCGCGATCGCTTTCCCGATATCCTGTTGATGCTTGACGCCAACAGCGCTTATACGCTGAATGACGCCGAGCGCCTGAAAGCGCTGGATCAGTTTGACTTGCTCATGATCGAGCAGCCGCTGGCTTATGACGACATTTACGAGCACAGCCAATTGCAGCCTCACTTGAAAACGCCGATCTGCCTGGACGAAAGCATCACGTCGGCGCATGATTGGCGGATCGCCCTGCGTCTAGGCGCCGGGCGGATTCTGAATCTCAAGCCGACGCGCGTGGGCGGATACACGGAGAGCCTGGAAATCTACCAGCTCTGCCAGCAGAACGCGACGCCCTTGTGGATCGGCGGCATGCTGGAGACAGGCATCGGGCGGGCCGCCAATCTGGCTTTCGCGGCGCTGCCGGCGGTCGACTTGCCCAGCGATATCTCGGCCACCAGCCGCTACTTCGACCCCGATATCACCGAGCCGCCCTTTGAGCTGGCGCCGGGCAGCACGATCCGGCTGCCGGAAGGGCCGGGCATCGGCGTCGAAGCGCAGCGCGAGCGACTGGCGGAAGCCGAGTCGCGCTGGCGCGAGCACAATCCCTTTGCGCCGCTCTGGTCCTGACGCGCGGCTAGTACGGACAGTGGTAGCTGACTCGTGGCATGGTCTGCCGCGGCGAATCCTGCAGCTCGAACGTCATGATCGAGGCGGTCGCCGGGTAGTCTACCGGCAGCGCGTAGACCTGGAGGCGATCTTTCATCAAGGCATCGGGCTCTACGCCCTGGGCATGCAGCCAGGCGAAAACCAGAATGTCGCCGTGCGCGACTGCGGCGATTGACTGTCCGCTGTGTCGCTCGACGACATAGTCGAAGAAGTCCAGCACACGGTCAAGCACAATGCCGGGCGTCTCGTGCGGCGGCTGGTTGCCGGTGTAGAGGTCCCAGCCCATCGCGGCCAGCTCGTCGATTGGATGGCCTTCATAGGGCGTGCTGACTTCGATAATGCGCTCGTCGGTCGTTGGCGACAGCCCCGGAAGGTAGCTGGCCACGATGCCTGCTGTCTGCCGCGCGCGTTCCATGGGGCTGGCGTAGATGGCGGTCAGCGCTTTATCGGCCAGCCAGGCGCCGGCCGCGTGGGCCTGGGCTTCGCCGGCTTTGCTGAGGAAAAAGCCCGGCATGCGCCCGTAAAGGGTATGGGCCGGATTATGCACTTCGCCGTGGCGCATCAAGTAGAGTGTTGTTGTCAAGTCGCTCTCCCTCTGGCTTCAAACGGCTTAGAGTCTATCATTGCGTCGCGCCTGCCGCAATCCGGCGGCGAATACGCCGCGGATGCGCTGGCCGAGCGCTGAATGGGTTGTTTCATCGCAGCCGCTCGCAGATCGCGACATGGCGCAATCCAAATTGTTACGTCGCTGGTTGCGGGAGGGCGAGCCTAGGCTCGCCCCTACGGTTTGGACGTGACTGTTATTCGACAGGCTGTGATAATTATCATGATAGGGCGAAATCTATTTTGTATCACTTAACCGTGCCGTGTTGAAAATATTGGGGCCGAGCGCGTTTTCTGTCCGATTTTCGCGCGCGCCACCAGTTTTCTGTCCGACGAAAATGTTTTTTCGGACACATAGCCGGTTTTGACGATCGGGCGCGGCTGGACTTGCCAATTGCGGGCCGGGCTGTAAACGGTCATGATCAGAGCTTAGCGGATTTTAGGTGTGGCGGGGTGAAAAAATGGTCGCGTTTGATGCGCGAAGCGGTCGAACAGCGAAAGGGACATCCCGCGCGGCGATCATTTGCGGCTTACCAACGCTGGGCATTTGGCATACTATGGGACGATAGTTCCCTGCGTATTCCCTGAGGCAGCCCGCTTTTGCGATTCGAGCATTGGGCCTTTGACCGCCGCCTTTTGACCATCCTTCTGATCGTCTTCGTGCAGATGATCGGCACGGCGATGGTGCATCCTATTTTGCCGCTCTACGCGCAGAGCGAGTTCAACTTGTCGCCGGAGGTGATCACGCTGTTGCTGACGGCGTTTTTCGCGGCGCAGTTTGTGGCCGGGCCCTTCATCGGCCGCTTGTCCGATCGGCGCGGCCGCCTGCCGGTGCTGCTGCTGAGCCAGGCGGGCACGGTGCTCGCCTTTCTGATGATCGGCTGGGCGCAATCGGCGGGGCTGCTGTTCGCCGCGCGCGTACTCGACGGCGTCACCGGCGGCAATATCGTCGTGGCTCTGGCTTATGTCACCGACATCATGCCGGAGTCCAGGCGCACGCAGGCGCTGGGTTATGTGATGGCCTCCTTCGGGCTGGGATTTATCGTCGGGCCGGCGCTTGGCGGCGTGTTGGCCAGCGAGCTCGGTCCGCGCGTGCCCTTCGTATTCGCCGCCGCCGCTGCCTTGGTAACGGTCTTGATCACCTGGCTGACGCTGGAAGAAACCTTGTCGCCCGAAGATCAAGCGCGAAATCGTCGCGATAAAGGCGCCCGCATCAGCGCGGCCGCGCTAGTCAGCAATGTGCCCCTGATGGCGGTCATGTGCGTTACCTTCGTCGGCCACTTCGGTTTTGGGCTGCTAATCGGCACATTTGCGCTCTTCGCTGAAGCCGTGCTCTTCGCCGGCGACGACTTTGCCGCGGTCAGCCTGGGCGTTGGCTTGCTGCTAATGACGGTTGGCATCGGCCAATTCTTTACGCAGATCGTGCTGCTGCCGGCCGCGCTAAGGCGCTTTGAGGATCCCTCCATCGTACTGCTTGGTTCCATTGCGCGCGCGCTGGCGCTCTTCATTTTGGCGATAGCCTTGGGTCCGAGACTCGCCGCGCTCAGCATGGTACTGTTCGCGATTGGCAGCGGGCTTCTGGCGCCGGCGCTACAATCTCTTGTGACGAAGACCGTCTCCAGGTCGCTGCGCGGCGCGATCCTGGGCCTGCATCAATCGGTGATGAACTTGGCGGTCATTCTGTCGACGGCGGTTTCGGGCCTGCTGTTTGCGATCGACCCGACCTTGCCGAACTGGCTCGGAGCCGCGTTATATTCCTTGTCACTGGCGCCGGGGATATTTCTCTGGCTTTGGGCGCGCAATAATGATTTTGGGAAGAGCGCCAAAGTGGCGGTTTCGACATAATGAAAACCCACCGCGCGAGACGCAGTGGGTTAGTGGGCCTGTCGGGGCGGCGGGATTTGAACCCACGACCTCACCGACCCGAACGGTGCGCGCTACCGGGCTGCGCCACGCCCCGACAAAATCGCGGCTAGTGTAGCGAAACCAGCTATGGCTTTCAAGGTCAGATAATGCCGGAAGACGCCCCGAAAACACTGACGGACCAGTTGCGAAGACTGACTATCGGGCCGCTGAACCGCTGCGGCGGCGCCTTGGCTCGGCTGGGCGTCCACCCGGACTGGGTGACCTTGGCCGGCTTGGCGCTGGCAGCGGTCGCGGCGCTGAGCCTGGCGCGCGGCGAGTGGCTGCTTGGCGGGCTTATCTTGCTGTTCAGCTTGCCGCTGGATGCGCTGGACGGCGCGGTGGCGCGGGCGCTGGGGCGGGCCGGCGCCTTCGGCATGGTGCTGGATTCGACGCTCGACCGCTATGCTGACGGTTTAATTTTCGGCGCTTTGGGCTATTATTTTGCCGCGCAAGGGCGGCTCGACATGCTGGCGCTGGCGCTGGCGGCGCTGGCGGGCAGCTACCTGGTGAGCTATGTTCGGGCGCGCGCGGACGACGTCAGAGTAGGCGTGAGCGCGACCGTCGGCCTGTTCACGCGGCTGGAGCGGGTCGTCGTCATCCTGGTCATGACGATTGGCAGCGGCTTGATGGGTTCAACGCTGCCCCTGGAGATCGGCATATTCGTGTTGGCGCTGGGCACGAATATCACGGCGCTGCAACGTTTATGGCATGTCTATTCGACATTGAAGAACCGAGGTGAGTAAATGGAATTCGAACAAGCCCATCTTGTGATCGGCAACCTGCAGATACGCTACTACGGCATTATCATCGTGGTCGCTTTGCTAGCCGGGGCTTATGTCGCTTCGCTGCTGGCGAGCCGCAGCGGCCGCGACAGCGATCATATCTGGGGCGGCTTGACCTGGGCCATCGTGCCGGGCATCGTCGGCGCGCGTTTGTGGTTTGTTCTCTTTCCGCCCGTGTCGCTGATCCAGGGCTGCGGCATCGAGGGCGAAGTTTGTCAGAATACCGCCTGGTTCATCGAGAATTTCTTTGACACGCAAAGCGGCGCCATCGCGATCTGGAGCGGCGGGCTCAGCATTTTCGGCGCAGGCATAGGGGCCGCGCTGGGCGTTTATCTGTATCTCAGCGTCTGGCACAACCGCATCATCGGCTTGCTGACCACACTGCTCACGCCGGTTCTATGGCTGGCGCAGTTGCTCGAATGGTTGGTGATGACGGTCGTTCGGCGCGTCACCGGCAAGGACGCGGCGGCGTTTCGCTATCAGCGGCCCGTCAGCGCGTTCCCGGACGAAGGCATGCGCCTCTCGCCCTGGATCGACATCGCCGGCGTGTCGATCCCGCTTGGGCAGGCGATCGGCCGCTTCGCCAATTACGTGAATCAGGAGCTTTATGGCGCGCCGACCAATCTGCCCTGGGGCATCCAAATCCCGCGGGACGCGCGCGTCGCGCCCTTCGAGAGCTTGATTGATTACCCTATCGACACGCTCTTTCATCCGATCTGGGCTTATGAAGCGCTTTGGAGTTTGGTCGCCTTTTACGTCTTGTGGCGGATTTATCATCAGTATCGCGACCGCTTGCTCAGCGGCGATATCTTGCTGCTCTACATCGCGCAGTACTCTTTTGGTCGCTTCCTGCTGGAGTTCTTGCGCGTTGAGATCGCAGTGATCGGCCAATCGGGGATCAACAGCTCGCAGACGATCACGTTGATCGCGTTTGTGGCAGCGGTCGCTCTGCTGCTGCGGCGTCATCGCGGCGGCGGATTCACGGCCGCCAAAGCCGCCGATGAGCGCGCCGAACGCGCGGAGACTGGTCAGCCAGCGGAATAGGCTTTAGGCCTTGGCGGGCGGCGATCGCGCCGAAGTATCACGCCCTATTACATTGTTTTGGATTTCGCAGTATTATGGTATCGTCAAGAAGTTGAGAAGACGGGTCCTGGCCGGCGGCGCTTGGTATCAGTAGTCGGGCAGCAGGACAAAGGCGAAAGTATGGCGCGCGTCATCATTTTGGGCACCGCCGGCGCGGTCAACAACGCCGACCATGACTACACGCATTTCTTGCTGGTCGGCGAGAAAGACACGCCGGTTCTGGTTGACGCCGGCTCAAATCCTCTCGACAAGATCAAGCATCTGGGCATAGACGACGACCAGCTGCAAGACATCATCTTGACGCATTTTCACTCGGATCACGTGGCCGGCGTGCCCAATATGCTGATGCACATGTGGCAGATGGGGCGCAAGACGCCGATGCGCTTTTACGGGATTCCGCACTGCATCAACCGCGTGGAAGAGACGATGGAGATGTACGGCTGGGAGTACTGGCCGAATTTCTTTCCGGTGTCTTTTTCGCGTATCGGCCTGCATGACAATACCTTGCTCTTTGAAAACGAGGACTTCGCCATCCGCTCGTTCCCGGTGGTGCACTTCATCCCGACCATCGGCATGCGCATAACGAACAAGCATAACGGCAAGGTGCTGGCGTACAGTTGCGACACCGAACCCTGCCCGAACGCGCTGAAGATCGGCCGGGGCGCGGATATTTTCATCCACGAAGCGGGCGGCCCGCCGCCCGGGCACAGCACGGCGCGCATGGCTGGCGAAGCGGCAACAGAAGCCGAAGCCAAGGAACTACGCCTGATCCATTATCAAGTCTGGAACCAGGACCCGGAGCTGCTGGTGCAGGAGGCGGCTGAGGCCTACGACGGTCCCGTGCACCTTTGCCGCGACTTTGACGAATTCGAGTTCTAACGTTCAGCCAAGGCTTGACCGCATTCTCCATTTCCGCGATTTGACAGCGCGTCCATAGCGCGCTTGCGCCGCCAGTATTTTGTCGCGCCTTCCACTTGCGTTACACTTGAGTGCGCTCGCAATCGCGCGGGCGACACAATCGGCCAGCTAATGGAGGAAACGCATGCATACGCTTCGCCGCATTCTAGCAGTACTTGCACTCTTATTGTTGACTTCGAGTCTGATGATTGCGCCCGCGGCCGGGCAGGATGAGTTGCTGAGCTTCGCAGCCGCTGACTGCGATTATGGCGGCAATCTGAAATCCGTCGAGGCGCTCGACTCGCTGACTGTCCAGGTAACGCTTTGCAACCCGGACGCTATCTTCGACCAGGAAATGGCCAGCCTAGGTCTCTCGATTCATCCGCGTGAATGGATGGACGCCACGGGCGGGACCGGCGACATTCTGACGACCGCCATCGGCACCGGTCCGTTGCGTCTGGTCAACTGGGACCAGGGCAACGAAATGGTCTTTGAACGCTTCGACGATTACTGGGGCGAGCCTTCAATTGAAGACACCGTGATTCTGCGCTGGAACTCGGAAGCGGCCGCCCGCGCCACCGAGCTGCGCGCCGGCACGATTGACGGCATGAAGTTCGCCAATCCCGATGATATTCCGGTATTCCGCGCCGACCCCAACTTCAATCTGATCGACATCCCGCCGCTGACCGGCGTCTATGTCGCGATGAGCAATTTCTTCGAGCCGCTCAATGATATTCGCGTGCGCACCGCCATCGCCATGGGCATCGACCGGCAGCGAATCGTCGACAACTTCTTCCCGCCCGGCTCTCCGCTGACGCCCGACTTTGTGCCGCCGGCGGTCTTCGGACATGTCGGCGAAGGCGGCGTGCCCGGCTTCGATCAAGAGGCGGCGATTGCGCTGCTTGAAGAAGCCGCTGCCGACTTGGGCTTCTCGCTGCCGCTGGAATCGCTGGTGGATACGCGCACGGGCGAATCGCGCGCGCTGACGCTGACCTGGCGCGATGTTGTGCGCGGCTACCTGCCCAACCCCGGCATCATCGCCAACGATGTCGCCGCCCAGCTGGCGGATATCGGCGTCATCGCTGATGTCCAGGTCGTTGAGTCCGGCGCGTTTATCGCCTCGGCGCTTTCCGGCAACGAGCCGCTGCATATTTTGGGCTGGCATGCCGACTTCCCCGATGCCTCCAATTTCTTGACCTGCTGCCACGGTCCCAACTATAACCAGATGGGCGAGCCCTATCCGGAGATTTACGAACCGCTGATTGAGGCCGGTCAAGTTCTTGATCCCGACCAGCGTATGGCGCTCTTTGAGCAGGTCGCTGCGGGTATGGCGTCTGCGGTGCCGTGGGTGCCATTCGGCCATGCCGGTTCGGCTGACGTCTGGCAAGCGGATATTGTTGGCGTGCACCCGGGCGTGCTTGATGGCACGGAAGAATTCTCGCGCCTGGAAGACCCCGATGACGACAACATCATCTACATGCAGAACGCCGAGCCGATCTCGATCTACTGCAACGACACCTGGGACGGCGAGACGTTCCGCGCCTGCCACCAGGTCCAGGAGTCCTTGCTGGACTTTGAAAAAGGCGGCGTGGCGGTCATCCCCGGTTTGGCGGAGAGCTGGGACGTCTCAGACGACGGCACCGTCTGGACATTCAACCTGCGCGAAGGCGTGCTCTTCCATGATGGCTCCAGCCTGGACGCCAACGATGTCGTCGCCTCCTGGCACGCGTCGGCCGACTGCGCCAGCCCCAACCACACGGGCACGGGCCAAGGCTTCGCGATCTACCTGTCCATCTTCCAGCAGTTCATCAACGCTGATCAGTGCTAGACGATCAAGCGGAGATTTGTAGGGGCGACCTATCAGGTCGCCCGCCTCAATCAACGTGCGTTTGTAGGGGCGAGTCTTGGCTCGCCCTTCAGGCAGAACACCAGCACAGACGGGCGACCCATCGGGTCGCCCCTACATTTTGAGCGCGGGTTTAACTCCTATTGAGGCGCGGGTCGAGCGCGTCGCGCATGCCATCGCCCAGCAGGTTGAAGCCGAGCACGGTGATCATAATGGCGACGCCCGGGAAAAAGACCAGATGCGGCGAGGTGAAGAGGTAATTCCGCGACTCGCTGAGGATCTGGCCCCATTCCGGCGTCGGCGGCTGCGCCCCCAGCCCGAGAAAAGACAGGGCCGCGGCATCGAGAATCGCAGTGCCGATGCCGAGCGTGCCTTGCACGATGATGGGCGTGATGGCGTTGGGCAGGATATGCGCCAGGACGATGCGCAGCGGACTCGCGCCCAGGGCGCGCTCCGCCACGACGAACTCCTGCTCTTTGAGCGAGAGCACGCTGGCGCGGGACAAGCGCGCGTACTGCGGGATGAAGGTGATGGTGATGCCGAGCAGAGCGTTGGTCAAGCCGGGGCCGAGGATGGTGACGATCGAGATCGCCAGCAGCAGCGCGGGGAAGGCCAGAACGACATCCATCAGGCGCATGATGACATTGTCCACGCGGCCGCCCATGAAACCAGCCGTGATGCCCAGGGCGGTGCCAGCCACGATCGACAGGCTGATGGTGATGACGCCGACCGAGAGCGAGGTGCGCGTGCCGTAGATGACCCGGCTGTAGAGATCGCGCGCGTTGAGGTCAAGCCCGAGAATATGCTGCGGATCTTCGCAGCCGAGCAGGGGGATGCAGGGCGGTTTGCTGGGCAGTCGCCCGGTTTCGCCCGGAACGCCGATCATGGTCTTGATCGGGTCGTGCGTGGCGAAGACGGGCGCGGCGACGGCGATGATTACCAGCGCGCCAATGATGATTGATCCCAGAATGGCCGACGGACTATGGCGCAGGTTGCGCAGCGCTTCCAGCCAGAGACTGGCGGAACGGTAGTTGGCTTCGGGCGCCAGGTCGGCCGGTTGGGCGTTCGCCATAGAATCGTCTTTCGCGCCGGCTCAATTGAAACGAATCCGCGGGTCAAGGTAGCCGTAGAGCATATCCACGACCATATTGATGAGCACGAAACCGGCCGCGATTACGACCGTGAAGCCTTGCACCAGCGTGTAATCGCGCGAGGTGATGCTGTCGACCAGGGTGCGGCCGACGCCGGTCAAGCTAAAGATCGTCTCGGTCAACACCGCGCCGCTGATGACCAGCCCGAAATTCAGCCCGATGACGGTGATGACGGGCAGCATGGCGTTTTTCAGCGCGTGCTTGCCGACGACCGAGCGTTCGCGCAAACCCTTGGCGCGCGCCGTGCGGACGTAATCCTGATTGAGGACTTCCAGTACGCTGGAACGGCTCATGCGGGCGATGATGGCGAGCGGGATCGTGCCGACCGCCACCGCCGGCAGGATCATGTGGCGCAGGGCGTCGACCAGCAGCTCGCTATTGAGCGTGAGCACGGCGTTCAGCCAGTCTCATAAACACATATGACGCTGCAGACGATCTAAC
>VXLV01000164.1 GCA_009841405.1 Chloroflexota bacterium
CCGCAATAGTCTAGCCAAGCTGCTTTGCGCATTCTGCGCATTCATAGCTCTGCTTCTATGGCTGAGCTTTCCAACGTCAGCGCAGAACAACAATTGCTGCCATATCGACCGGCAGTGCACTACCGATGAGCAGTGGGTCAGCGGCTACTACGCTTATCACAACGGCCAATGCAGCGCGGGGCAACAGCCGCAAGCCACGGCTACGCCGGCTCAGGCGCAAGCAACCGCTACGCCCGCGCAGTCGCAAGGCGGGTCGTCTTCACAGATCAACAATTGCTGTTTCGTCGACCGCCAATGCACTTCCAACGACCAATGGACTAGCGGCTACTGGGCTTACCAGAATAATCAGTGCGCCGCGTCGCAACAACAATCACAAGCGACGGCAACGCCCGCGCAGAACGACACGCCACAGGTCATCAACAACTGCTGTTTTGTCAATCGACAATGCACGAATGACGGCGAATGGCAAAGCGGTTATCGGGCGTATCAGGCGAACAGCCAATGCCCGGCGACGTCTCTGCAGCAAGCGCAAGGGCAAGGCCAAGCACAGGGGCAAGGTCAGGGGCAAAGCGGCAGCCAGGGTCAGGGGGATTCGTCAACTCCAGCGACAACCTACTACATGTTAGAGTTTGGTGACGACGGTTCAATCAGTATCGGGACTCCGGATGAGGACGAACTGTGTGAAGACATCCCCATTCACCCTCTATGCGATTAGCGTTTACAGGACTCATGATATGGAGAAAGCGCGCTTCGCCACTGGCTTGAATCAGGCGGGCATCAGAATTGCCCGCTTGGTGCTTATGAAGCGACCCCCTCGCGCTCCGGCTCATCCTCCGCAAGCCCGGCGACGAAAGCTCGCGCGTCGCGGCTCACGCCCAGTCAGCTCGACTTGTCGCGCTCGACAATGATTTCGCCAAGACTGACCTGATCAGCCGGCATGCCCGAGCCATCGGCGTCGATAATCTGCAATCGCGATAGATCGGACGGCCGATAGAGTCCGGTGACCGCCTGATAGCGTCCGGCGGCCAAATCATCCGGCAACGCGACGCTCCAGGTCTCGCTATCCAGCAAACCGCGGTACCACAGTCGGGTGGGCAAGCGCGCGCCCAGGGGTTGCTGGTCATGTCCCCACCAAAAGTCAGTGTCCATATGCTTGAGATGCAGGAATTGAACAAAGTCCTCGACGTCACTGTTTGCGCTATGCCAGGTAAATGCAACATCGAGAGCGCCGCCGGCCTGGGCGCGTTTGGGCAGGTCGAACTCGCTCAGCGCGACTCCCTGTTCAAACTGCGCATAAGTCGGTATCGCGCTGGTTACCCGATCGGCCCGCAGAACAATCTCCTCCAGCACAATCTGATCTTCGCCCAGAAGCTGGCGCCCGCTATCCGCAATCGTTTGACGCGCATAGTCTCCATCTCGTTCGCGCCAAACGGTAAACACAATCCAGAGCGCCCGGTTCCGCCGGAGATGAGAGGCGATTTCAATCGACACCCATTCCCGGAACACAGGACTATGGCCAGGGCCAAGCAAGAAATCCATACGGCGATTGGCATACGTTTCGCGGCTCAAAACTGACTTGCCGCTGGCTTGATCCACCAAATGAATGGAGTAACCGAGCCCCTCGTAAGCCCAGGACCTGAATGTAAAATAGGTGTGGACATGAATGGTATTGCCCGATTTTTCAATTCGGTAGGCGTGCAGATAGTCGCCTGAGTCGAAGGCCACATCCGCCGGCTGCGCCCCCAGTTGTTGAGCGATGGAGGGTATGCCATTCAACAAGATAAGAACAGCGAACCAAATAGCGGGCATCGCAAAAAATACGCGCCCGATTCGCGTCGACTGGAGAGCTGTAACAAGAGTGAAATGACCAAGCATAGACACCAATATGAGCCACACACTCAAGAGTTCCAGGACTTCCTCTAGTATGAGCAAGCTCATGCAGCCATCAATTTGAATGAATAGCAAGCGATCACAAATCTTGAAATGATTATCAAGGACCTCGGCCGCAAGCAAGTACAGAGCCATGCCGGCTAGCAGGCACGCCTGCCATCTCCACGCGCGACGGGGCGAACGCGCCGCCAGAATCAGAGTCGCCACAACATACGCCGCGCCAACGCCAACATAGATCATGTCGTAGACCGGGCTGTTTTCGTGGAGATCAAAGTATTCATCACGCGCCAGTATCAAGAAAAATGCGCAGATCCCAAAATGATACATGCGGTATGCCAAGGGATACGTTCGCGCGCGCCAGGCAGTCGTCAATGCGACGCCGCCGACCAATGCAAGCTGCATCGAGGAAAACGTGCCGGGTATATTGAACTTCCACTTGAGATTCCAAAGCCAGACGTCTACGCTCGACGACGGCTGCGCTAGAAAATACATAGCGATTGCCAGCACATGAACGCCAAACGCGAGATAAGCCAAACGCCGAGCCAATGTTGTCAAGTGCGGCAAGACCAAGCGGAATGTAATCAACCCAACGAAGACATAAATGACCAAGATTATGATGCGAATTAGCGTTTCGGCAGAGACCATGGACGCTAAGCTTTCGATTGTTGCCAGCGCGAAACAGCATTCATTCTATCACCAGCTGCGCATGACCGCGCTCTCGCCGGAATGGCGAGGGCGGTTCGAGAAGACGCTGGCACAAGACTCGCCGCTACGTATTCGTGGCGCTTTGCCCTTGCAGCGCCGCTTCAAAGTGTTGAATCGCGCTGTCGAACTGATCGCGGCAGCCGGGATTGCAGAAGCCCACGACTTGCCCCTTGTACTCCGTGAGCGAATCGGCTTTAACCGGCTTTCCCGACCAGGGGCAGGTCTCGTTGATGCAATCGGCGATATCCAGTTCGCGCATCTGTTTTACTCCTCGGCTACCGCACCCGTGCGCTAAGCCACAGCCGCGCGCTCAAGTTCATCCGTCCACAAGCCCAGCGCCGCCAGCCCGTTCATCTTGGCGCGGTGAAGCAACGCCGCTTGCGCCGCCGGCACATTCTCAGCTTGATTAGCCCAGACGGCCATCGGCTCGCGCTGCAGGGCGCGGGCGTAAGAAAAGCTCAGTTTCCAAGGCAGTTCGTAGTTGGCGTTCATAGCGTTGAGGTGGGCGGTGGCATGCCAATCGCTCTGCCCGCCGGAGAGGAAGACGATGCCGGGTATGGCCGCGGGAATCCGCCGCTTGAAAACCTTGACCGTCAACTCGGCGACTTTCTCGACATCGGCTTGCTCGGCGCAGTCGCTGCCCGACAGCACCATGCTGGCTTTGACCAGCGTGCCTTCAGGGTCGACGCGATGCACGTAGAGCGCCTCGAATGTCCGCCACAGCACGAACTCGGTCACTTCGAAGCAGCGCTCGATACTGTGGTCGCCCCAGAGCATGACCTCGGGCTCGACGATGGGCACGATGCCGGCTTCCTGAGAGAGCGCGGCCACCTGCGCCATGACGTAGGCGTTGGCTTCGATAGCGTAATAGCTGGGCGTGCCGGGCCCAATTTGCAGGGCGGCGCGCCACTTGCTGAAGCCGACGCCCATGTCGGCGTATTCCGCCAGCCGCTCGCGCAAGCCGTCCAGGCCGCTGCCGACGGTCTCGCCGGCGCTGCCCGCCAGCGGCGCCATGCCTTTGAAAGGGGAAATGCCGGGGATCATGTCACGCTCGATGACCTGGGGCAGCAGCGGCTCGCCGCCGGCGTCAGCCATGCGTACCTGCTCGTCGGTCATGATGATGCCGCTGACCGACTCGTTGAGATTCGGCGCCTTGAAGAGCAGCTCCGACCAGTTGCGGTAGCTATGCCGGTCGTGGCTGATGCCCTCGGCTTCCATCATTTCGCGGAAGGCGGGCGATGGCCGGTCCGCCGCCATTATGCCCTTGCCGGGCGTCACCAATTGATTCGCGATCTCTTCAGTGCTCAGCCTGCTCATTCGCTTCTCCGCTCCCGTTTCACTCCGCTATTCTGTCTGTCGCCGCCTTCATACGCAAGGTAATTCTACAGCAGGAGCGGGCGACCGACAGCGACCGCCCGCACTCCCTGTGATTCAACCGCTCCTGGTCGGCTTACGCGCCGGCGGCCTCTAGCGCGGCGCGCTGCTCGGCGATCATCTCGGGCGTGCATTGCAAGCCCGCCAGGTAGGCGCTGTCCTCGGCGATTCGCTCGTCCAGCGTCATCGGAGCCAGCGAGACATTGAAGCCCAGACCCTCCAGATCGGCGCCGGCGCCTTGCCCGCGCGCAATCACATAGTCGGCCGCGGCCAGCAGCGCGTCGCTGATTGCGATGTCTTGTGACTCGGCCGCGTCCAAATTGACCGCGACCTTGAACGAGGGCGTAACGGCGATGGAGGTGGTCGCGATGTCCAGGCTCCCGCGCAAATGCCCAATCACCATGCGCGCCGCGATTACCCCTTCGCGATACCAGCCTTCGAAGCCATTGCCGACGGTGACGCCGTGGATGACATCCGAGACCAGCGCCGAATACACGGGCACGCCATAAGCCGCGGTTACGACCGCCGGCAAGCCGGCCGGCGAACTCGTGCGCGGCGGCAAGAATATCGCATCCACGCCCTTGTCCAACAGCGTCTCCGTCGCCTGCGCCATTTCCAGCGCCCCCGTCGCCGACGCCAGCTCAACATTGGCCCCGGTCGCCGCCACGAATTGCTCCAGGCCCGCTTTGTACCCGGCCGTGGACGGGCTGTTGGCATCCAGCACTACGCCCAAAGTGGCGAAGTCCGGGTCTTGCAAGTAGGGTATGGTGAACCACTCTTCAGTATCGACGAACATCTCCGTGCCCGTGACATAGTCCGGCTTGATGCAGGGCGCATCCGCGATGCCCGACCGATAGGGCAGCGTCACAATCGCGAAAACCAGCACCGGCGGATCATCCATCTCGCGGATTGCATTCGCCGCCATCAAGCCCACTTCGGTCGACAGCGTCAGCAGCACGTCAGCGCCTTCGTCCAGCGCGTCCTCCACCATCAAGCTGGCGGTCGCCAAATCAAAGCCGGCTTCGCGATACAAAATGTTGATATTCTCGCCATGCAGGTCGCCCCCGCCCCGCAGCGCAGCGCGTTCCTCCCCGCTCACGTAACCGTAGGCTTGCAGCATGTCCAGCACCGCCTTGTCGGTCAGCTGAAAGTCTGGCGAATTGCCGAAGCGCAAGTAAGCCAGCGTCGGCGTGTCAGCTTGCGCCAGCGCCGCCGGCCCCAAAAGCGAGCCGAACAGAACCAGCAGCAACGTCAGCCGCGTCAAATGCCGGCTCGCCGGTATCCGAAACAGCGATGTCAAAATCTCCTCATGCCAAGTCGCGCGCATATACTTCCCCCTTTACATTTCCTCGCCTGGACGACCGGGTATTATCCATTACTGCGATTATACGCTTGTTCTTGATCTACATTCACGACAGGACGGCGATGCCCAACTCTCGCAAGCCTGCGCGAAGCTCATCCAACGGCAAGCCGACCACGTTGCTGTAGCTGCCGTCGATGCACGCGACCGGCCGAAATGCTTCGTTCTGGATGGCGTAGGCGCCGGCCTTGTCCAGCGGATCGCCCGAGTTGACGTAAGCCCCAAGCTCAGCATCGCTGTAATCGCGCATATAGACTAAAGTCCGCGCGTGGCGGGTGATGACTCGCGGCTGATCGCCGGCGCGATCCACAAGACAAAGCGTGAAAGCGGTGACGACCGCATGCTCCCGCCCACGCAGCCGCCGCAGCATTCGCCGCGCGTCGTCGGCGTCAGCCGGCTTGCCCAGCAGCTCGCCGCCGTCCAGCACAATCGTGTCGGCCGCGATGATCAGCGCCGGCCCGCCCTCAAGCAACTGCGCTGCCGCCTCGGCTTTCTCGCGGCTGAGGCGCTCGGCATAGTCGACGAGGTCTTCACCGGCCCGGCGAGACTCGTCAATATCCGGCTTGATGATCTCAAAGCGCAAACCCAGCTGCGCCAGGAGCTCCCGGCGGCGCGGCGAAGACGAAGCGAGTATCGTTCGCAATGGCCTGGCTCCCCTTTGATTGAACTAGCGCATACTATAGTTGAGAGACTGACGCGAAACTATAGGAATCCTGAGCCTGCCAGATTACACTGGCCATGCGGTAGCGACGCGGGCGGGGGCGGGGGCGGAACCGTTGCGCACTAGGCGCCGCCAGCCAGAGGGCCAAAGTTAGAAGCGTGTAAAATCGACAAAACCGCCACATCCAACCCGCGCGTTATTCGTTATAATGGACGTATCAAGTTGAACGAAAGGCGTCCGCTTTGGGGCGCTTCGGAGGCAATAGCATGAGTTTCAGAAACGACAGCTTCATCGTTGACGCGCCGGGCAAGCCCCTCGAGGGTTTGCAGCTCAACGCCGTCATGCGCAATGTCTACGGCTGGATGACGATGGGTCTGCTGGTCACGGCAGCCGTGGCCCTGGCCGTCAGCAACAGCGGCTTCTTCCCCTCGCAAGGCCTGATGATCATCGCGATCTTCGCGCAATTGGGCATCGTCTTCGGCTTGAGCTGGGCGATCGAGCGCATCTCCGCCACGACCGCCGGCATGCTCTTCTTCGTCTATTCGGCGCTGACCGGCTTCACTTTCTCGATCTTCTTCCTGGTCTTTTCGCTGGGATCGATTGCGGCCGCTTTCCTCAGTACCGCCGGCGTCTTCGGCGCGATGACCATCTACGGGCTGACGACCAAGACCGATCTGACCAAGATGGGCAGCTACCTGATGATGGGCTTGATTGGGCTGATCATCGCCAGCGTGATCAATATCTTCCTGGGCAGCGGCCCGCTGGACTTCATCATCAGCATTTTCGGCGTCCTGCTCTTCACCGGCTTGACCGCCTGGGACACGCAGCGCATCGCGGCCATGGCGGCGACGCGCAAGATGAAGGTCGATTCCGATGACACGCTGAAATTCAGCATCATGGGCGCCTTGACGCTCTACCTCGATTTCATCAACCTGTTCATCTTCATGCTGCGCCTCTTCGGCGGCCGCGACTAGCCAGCAAATACCAGCAGCGTCTTGTAGGGGCGGGCCATTGGCTCGCCTCTTGGTTTTCTGCGCTGACACGCAAAGTTGCGACATGCAGAACTCTTTCGGTATAATTTTGCCATGCCGCGCTCGTAATGATTCGCGGCGAATGATAAACAGGAATTGTCCAAAGGAGACGCACTATGAGACGCCATCTTGCCAGGAGAATGCTAGTTGTCGTTAGTCTGTTATTGTTGCTGTTGGCAAACGTCGGCGGCGTCGGCGCGCAGGATCCGGTCACCATTACCTGGTGGACGCTGGCTTCGTCCGAATCGCCCGAGCCGGCCATCCGCGCCGTGGTCGAAGCCTTTGAAGCCGAGCATCCCCATATCAAGGTCGACGTGACCATCATGGCGGAATCGGCCTACGGCGACCTGATGAACACCACCATCGGCGCTGGCGAAGGCGCGCCCGATATCGCCTACTTCTGGGAGACGCCCTGGCTGCCGCATACGCTGGATATCACCGACCGTCTGGCAGCCGATCCAAACCTCAGCCGCGACGACTACTTTGAAGAATACTTCAACAACTGGGCCGTCTGGAATGATCGCGTGGTCGGCCTGCCCTTCACCGTCGGCGCCAACTTCGTCATGTACAACAGGGATGTCTTCGACGAAGCCGGCGTTGAATACCCCACCGCTGATTGGACGCCCTCGGACTACATCGAGATCGCCACAGCCTTGACCGACCCGGACAAGCGGCGCTGGGGCGGCGACCGTCCCCGCGGTCCCTTCCGCGCCGTCTGGCGCAATATCGGCGCCACCAAGCCCTATAGCGACGACAGCACCACCGTCGAAGGCTATATCAATGGGCCCAACTCCGTCGCCGCCTATACCTGGCTCTGGGATCTCGTTGATAGCGGCGCCACGCCCACGCCGGCTGATATCGAAGTGCTCGGCACCGAAGGCACCGGTCCGGTCGACCTCTTCATCGCGGGCCGCCTGGGTATGGCTACCCTCAACAACGGGCACATGATCACAGCCGCCAACGCCGGCGTCAACTTCGGCATCGTGCCCGAGCCCCATGTGCCCGGCAACGAACGCTTCGTTCACGCCTGGGCTTTGCGCGCCTCAATTTGGGCCGGCACTGAGCATCCCGATGAAGCCTACGAGTTCCTCAGCTTCTGGGCCGGGCCTGAAGGCCAGCGCATCAACATGGAGATTGGCGCGCTGATACCGTCTCTGCCGGCGGTGCTGGAGGACTACCCGGATGTCGATTCCGATTACTTCCAGGGCTTTATGGGCGTGCTTAACGCCACGCAGACTGCCGAGTGGCGCTCGTCCCACCCCTGCTGGCGCGGCGCTGTCGTCCGCGCCGTCAGCGACGCCTGGGACCTGATCATGCTCGGCGAGATTGGGCGCGACGAAGTCCAAGCGACTTTGGACGCCATGGTCGAGCCAGCGCAAGCCGCGCTCGACGAATGCGTACCGCGCCTCGGCGGCTGATATTTCCCCCACCCCAACCCCTCCCCGACCGCCTGTGTCTACGCGGCGCAAAATGTGGGAGGGGCTACTGTGTCGTTGGCGCGATATCCTTAGCTCCCCTTCCCACTTTATGGGATGCTCTCCATAGAGATGGAGAGAAAAGGGGCCGGGGGATGGGGGTGAAGTTATCCCATGCATTCCCACTGGCGCAAAATGACAGCGCAGGAGCGCCGGGACGCCAAGACCGGCTACCTGGCGCTCTCGCCCTGGATGGCCGGCTTCATCGTCTTCTACGCCTTCCCCATCCTGGCCACGCTTTACTTCAGCTTCACGCAGTGGACGTTGGTTGAGCAGCCAATTTGGATCGGGCTGGACAACTATGTGCGCATGTTCACGCGCGACCCTTTGTTCATCAGCTCGCTGAAAGCGACCACGCTTTTCGTCGCCCTGTCCCTGCCCTTGAAATTGGTGCTTGGCTTGATGCTGGCGCTGCTGCTCAACCTGAAAGTCCCGGGCATGAACTTCTTCCGCACGGTCTTCTTCATCCCGGCCGTCATTTCAGGGGTGGCTGTTTCGCTGATGTGGATCTGGTTCCTGCAGCCGGATACAGGCGTTGTCAACACTTTGCTCAGCTATATCGGCGTCCAGGGCCCCTATTGGTTCTGGGATCTGAATTGGGCGCTGCCCTCAGTCGCCATTATGAGCATCTGGAAGGTCGGCGGCGCGGCCATCATTTACCTGGCCGGCTTGCAGAATATCCCGGCACATCTCTACGAAGCGGCCGAAATCGATGGCGCTGACAAATGGCGGCGTTTCTGGCGCATCACTCTACCCCTCTTGACGCCCACCCTCTTCTTCCAGCTCATCATCGAACTCATTGACGCTTTCAAGATCTTCACCGAAGCCTTTGTCATCACCAAAGGCGGTCCCTTGAAGGCGACTTATTTCTTTCTCTATTACTTCTACGAAGAGGCTTTCCGCAATTTCAACATGGGTTACGCCTCGGCTTTAGCGCTGTTCTTGCTGGTAGTCATCATGGGCTGCACCGTCTTCGTCTATCGCACGTCCGGCAAGTGGGTCTTCTATGAGAACTGACGGGCCGACCCAATCCATCCAAACGCAACTGCGGCGGAGCGCGGCGCGAAAGCGCGCCCGGCGCATCATCGGGCATACCCTCGTTTACGCCTTGATGGTCTCTCTGGCTCTGATCTTTATGCTGCCGATTTTCTGGATGGCGTCGACGTCGCTCAAGCTGCCGCAGGAGATCTTCGCCTGGCCGCCCGATTGGATCCCCAGCGTTCCCCAGTGGGGCAATTACGCCGAAGCCTTCGGCAAGTACCCGCTCGCCCGTTATATGCTAAACAGCGCCTTCCTGGTCGTCGCCAATATCATCGGCGGGCTCGTCTCCGTGCCCATCATCGCCTACGGTTTCGCCCGCTTCGATTTTCCCTTCAAACACGCGCTCTTTCTGTTGATGCTCAGCACGATGATGGTGCCCGGGCATATCAAGCTCATCCCGATGTTTTGGCTCTACAGCCGGCTGGATTTGATCGACACCTACTGGCCCCTGATCCTGCCGGCCTTCTTCGGCAATCCCTTTTTCATCTTCCTGATGACGCAATATATCCGCACCATCCCGCGCGATTTGGACGATGCCGCCCGCATCGACGGCGCCGGCGCCTGGGGCATCCTGTATCGCATCATCATCCCCTTGAGCCGCCCGGCGCTCACGGTGGTGGTCGTCTTCACTTTTGTCTGGGTGTGGAACGATTTTCTGGAGCCCATTATCTTCCTGCGCGATTGGGACTCCTACCCCATTTCAGTCGGGCTCGCCTTCTTCCAGGGGCGCTACAGCGTTGAGTGGCACCTTTTCATGGGCGCGACCCTCGTCTCGATTATACCTATTCTGGTCGTCTATTTCTTCGCCCAGAAGCACCTCATCGGCGGGCTGGCGTCCATCGGCATCAAAGGTTGACTTGGGTGAGTTTCTGTTCACAAGCGTGGCGAAACGACTGCGCTGAAAATCAAGCGCCCGCCCCTTTCTGCGCCGCCTAGTCACTGGCGGTCGGGGAGAGATTTGCGGCCGGGGTTACGGTGACTTGCGCCCGCGAGAACCGAGCCGCGCGCCAGTCGCGAAGCTGCCGGCCGCCCGCGCCGGTAGCTTAGCAGCGCAAACGCGGCCGCAACGCCCCAGCCAGCCCAAAACAAGAATGGCAGATTCAACCCGAAAGGCGAGACCATATTGCCCAACGGCGGAATAAAGGTCGAGCCGATGTTCTGCAGCACATTGCCGAAGCCCAGCGCGCTGCCTGCCAAGCCCAATTCCAGCCCCTCAATCTCAGTGAGGGACACGCTCTTCAGGGCGAGGAAGGCGTCGATACAGCAGCCGGATAAAACCATCGCCAGCATCACGCCCCAGAAGTCAGCGCCGACGAAAGCCATCAGCGCGACGCCGGCGCTCATCAAGAGTGAACCGACCGCCATAACCCGCTTGCGGTCGCCCAGCCGATCCGACAGGCGTGTTATCGGCGCTACGCTGATCAGGCTGACCAGGAAATAGACGGTGATCGCGCTGTCGGCGTCCACCGCGCTCCACCCAAGCTCGCGCAGGTAAGTCGGTACATAGCCGAGCAGGCCGCGGAACAAACCGACCACCGCCAGGACCGACAGCGCAATTACCCAGAACTCCCGAAAGCGGGCGATAACGCGCAAGTCGCGAGCAATCCGGCGCGCGCTCAAGCGCCGGCGAGCTGAAGGCGGGCTCGGTGGATGCGCGACCAACCATAGCAGCGCCAATATGATTCCGCCGGCGCCCAGGACGAGCAGTGTCGCTCGCCAGCCGCCAAGCAACGGCGACAGCACAGTAGCGCAGAAGCGCGAGCCGAGCATCAGACCGCTGGCGAAACCGGTCGACATCACGCCGACAGCGAAGCCAAGCTGACGCGAGGCAAACCATTCGCGGTTCAGCTTGGCAAATGTCATCGGCATGACCGGCCAGAACATCCCGTGCAGAAACGAAAAAGCGAACAGCGACCAAAAGTCAAAGGCGAAACCGCGCAAGGCGCCGCTGAGGCCAGTCGCAAGACAAAGCAGGACCAGCGTCCGGCGCGTGCCGTAATGATCGAGGGCGATGCCCCCAATCAGCGCGGTAACGATGCCCATCGCCGAACTGACGCCCCAAATCCAGCCGAGCTCCACCATGTCCAGATCGAGCGAGGCCGCGATCTCGCTGAACATCGCTGACAAGCCGGTAGTCGGGAAGCCGACCAGGACGAAAGCCGTGATCGTCGACAGCAGCAGAATCACCCAGCGATAAGGCGAATGCCGGCGCTCCAAAGAGCCCGGGCGCCTTGTCATTTCCGGCCGCGCCCACGATAGCTGAGCAGCGCGCCGGTCGCGAAGACGCCAGCCGCCGCCCATAGCAGAAAGGGCGCATTCAAGCTAATGACGCTCAAAGTATTGCCGAGCGGCGGCAGCAGCGAACCACCCAAATTTTGCAGCATGCCGCCAAAGCCTAGCGCGCTGCCCACCAGCGCCATGTCAAGACCGCGCGCCTCTGTTATCGATGCGCCCATCATTGCCATGAAGCTGTCGAAGCACAATCCGCCGACCGTCATCGCCAGCATGACCGTCCAATAGTCGCCATCGGCGAAGAACATCAGCAGCGCGCCAAGGCTCATCATGCTCGTGCCGAATATCATCACCGGGCGCCGACTGCCCAGACGATCCGACAGATGCGATATCGGCGCCACGCCGACCAGGCTCGCAAAGAAAAACAGCGGGATGGCGCTGTCGGCCTCAACCGACGCCCAGCCAATCGCGCGCAGATAAGTCGGCACGTAGCCCACAATGCCTTGCATCAGCCCGACCGCGCCGAAGACCGCCAGCGCGATTACCTGCAGCTCCCGGAAGCCGGCCACGCGGCGCGCCTTGATCACTAGCTGGCGCAGATCTAACCCCGGTCCCGGCCGGCGCTCCACCGGCGGATGCAGCAGCGCCCACAAGACAGCCATAACGATTGAGCTCAGCCCGAAAGCGACCAGCACCGCCCGCCAGCCGCCCAGCAGCGGCGACAACAGCGTCGCGCTGAAGCCCGAGCCCATCATCGCGCCCAGGGCGAAACCCAGCGACATAATCCCGGCCGCCAAACCCAACTGCCGCGAAGCAAACCATTCACGATTCAGCTTGATGAAGTTCAGCGGCAGCACCGGCTGCAGCGTGCCGTACAGAAGCGAGAACAGTAGCAGCGACCAGAAGTCGACAGCCAGGCCGCGCAGTGAGCCAAAGACGCCCGCCGCCAGGCACATAAACACCAGCGAGCGCCGCGTGCCGAAGTGGTCGATTAGCGAGCCGCCGATAAAGGTCGTGAAGATGCCCATCACCATGCCCACGCCCCAAATCACGCCGATCTGAATCAGATCAAGCTCCAGCGACGCGGCGATCTCGCTTAAGAGCGCCGACAAGCCGGCGATGGGGAATCCCATCGTCACGAAGCCCGACAGCGACACCATCGCCAGGATCACCCAGCGATAGGGAGAATGCTGTCGGTCGCGCAGATCGGCGGGAGGACGCATCAGCGGGCTTTAGCGAATTTACGCCGGCAGAAGCTAGCGCTCACCGCGGCAAATGCCGCTTGCGTTTGCGGTAGCTGAGCAGCATCAGCGTGGCGAAGACGCCGGAAGCCGCCCAAAGCAGGAAGGGTGTATTCAGCGCCGTGGTCGACAGGGTATTGCCCAGAGGCGGCGTGATCGTCGAGCCGATATTCTGCAGCATGCCGCCGAAGCCCAGGGCGCTGCCCACCAAGGCAATCTGCAGGCCGTCCACCTCGGTGATGGACGCGCCCTTCAGCGCCATGAAGCTGTCGAAGGTGAAGCCAGCCAGCGCCATCGCCAGCATCACGCCCCAGAAGTTGTCGCCGACCAGAAACATGAGCAGCGTGCCCAGCGTCATCATCGATGTGCCAAATGCCATCACCAAACGCCGATTGCCCAGCCGATCCGAAATATGCGATATCGGCACCACGGCGACCAGGCTGCAGAAGAAGAAAACCGTAATGGCGCTATCCGCCTCGACCGAGCCCCAGCCGATCTCGCGCAGATATGTCGGCACGTAACCGACCAGGCCGCGCATCAAACCCAGCACGCCGAAGACCGCAAGCGCGATCACCCACAATTCGCGGAAGCGCGCCACATGACGCAGGTTGCCAAGCACCTCGCGAATATTGAGCCGCCTTGGCGCCGGCCCCTTCTGGCGCTCCGCTGGCGGATGCAGCAGCGCCCATATCACCGCCATGACTATCGCGCAGAGGCCCAGGCATATCAGCACAGCGCGCCAGCCGCCCAGCAGCGGCGAAAGCACGGTCGCGCTCAAGCGCGAGCCCAGCATCAATCCCGTGGCGAACCCGGCAGACATCACGCCCGAAGCCAAGCCGAGCTGGCGCGAGGCGAACCACTCGCGATTCAGCTTGACGAAGTTCATCGGCAAGATTGGCTGTACCATGCCGAAGAGGAATGAGAATATGAAGAGCGAAAAGAAATCGAAGGACACGCCGCGCAGCGCGCCGAATACGCCCGTGGCCAGGCAGAACGTAACCAGCGTCCTTCGCGTTCCAAACGCGTCAATGAAGGCGCCGCCCAGCAAGGACGTGAAGATGCCCATGCCCGTGCCGATGCCCCAGATCACGCCGATCTCGATCAAGTCCAGCCCCAGTTCCGCGGCGATCTCGCTGAACATCGCCGACAGACCAGTCGTGGGAAAGCCCATCACAAAAAAGCCGGATAGCGTCACCAGCGCCAGAATCACCCAGCGATAGGCCGAATTCTGGCGCTCGCTCGGGTCGATGGACGGGGCGATTCCAAACATTATGAGGAACCTGCTCAATGACAATCGATTCATCGTAACCCAAAGCCGGGTGATAACAAGGTACAGGCTGGCCACGCCCTTCGCGAGCCGCCTGCTTGTGAGATTACGATTTGCTACTATAATCGAATCTCAATTAGCCACATCGTGATGGGATGGCTCATTGGCTCAGCCTGCTTACAACTTAAGAATTGACAGCGAGCGCCTGCGCGCGGATTTCGACGCCCTCTCCGAAATCGGCGCGACCGTGGGCGGCGGCGTCACGCGCCCGGCGCTTTCCAACGAGGACCTGGCGGCGCGCGCCTGGTTCGCCGACCGCATCGAAGAAGCCGGCCTTCACATCAAAGACGACGAAGTCGGCAACCTAAGCGGCTGCCTGCCCGCTGCTGACCCCGATGCCCAGACGCTGATGATCGGCTCCCACCTAGATACCGTCCCCAACGGCGGCCGTTTCGACGGCGCCATTGGCGTGCTGGCCGCCCTGGAATGCCTTCGCCGCATCAACGAAGCCGGCTTGAAACCGCGCTATCATCTGGAAGCTATCAACTTCACCGATGAAGAAGGCGCCTGGAAATCCCTCTTCGGCAGCAATGGCGTGATCGGCAAGATCTCCGCCGCCGATATCAGCGATACCCTGCACGACAATATGGCCTTCCGCGCCGCCCTGCACCGCGCCGGCATCCGGCTCGACGAATTGCACCGGGCGCGCCGCGATCCCGCGTCAATCCTCGGCTACCTGGAATTGCACATCGAGCAAGGCAAGCGCCTTCACGAGCAAAATCTGGACATCGGCATCGTCGACCGGATCGTGGGGCGAACGACCTATAATGTCGTCTTCTATGGCGAAGCCGCCCACGCCGGCACCACCACCGCCGATGAACGCCGCGACGCCCTGCAAGGCGCTGCCGCTTATATCATTGCGGCCCACAATCTCATCACCGATGGTTACCCCGAAGGCGTCGTCAATTGCGGCCATGTGGCGGTCGAACCCGACAGCTTCAACGTCGTCCCGGCCGAGGCCTCGCTGCGCATCGAGTTCCGGCATCCGGACGCGGCCACGCTCAAGGACATGGAAGCGCGGCTCATCGGGTTGGCGCGGGACTGCGCCCGGCGCTACCGGCTGACCGTCACCACCGAGCGCGCCTTGCATCGCGCCCCCGAACGCATGTCGGGCTACCTCTTTCGCCAGATCGAAACGGCCTGCCGGGCCGAGGGCGCGCGCTGCGCCGCCATCGCCAGCTACAGCGGGCATAACGCCCAAATCATGAACCAGATGGCGCCCGCCGGCATGATCTTCTTGCCATCGGTGGACGGCATCAGCCATAATCCCCGCGAACACACCGAATGGCGCCATGTCGAAATCGGCGCCAATATCTTGCTGCGCGCCATCTTGCAGCTGACGGTCTAATTCATCGTTATCCGCTCACCGCGTACGACTGTAGGGGCGAGCCTTGGCTCGCCCGCCTAAACACGGGAAGGACCTCGCCAATGTCCCACCTCACACGCCGCGCCAAAGAACGAGAAATGCGCGCCGCCGGCCGCCTGCCCGACGGCCAATCCCTGACCGAAAAGTTCCCGGTCCTCACCTACGGACCCACGCCCACTTTCGACCCCAACACCTGGGACCTGCGCGTTTTCGGCGCGGTTCAGCGTGAAATGCGCTGGACCTGGGACGAATTCCAGAAGCTGCCCACCGGGCAGATGACCGTCGACATCCACTGCGTCACGCGCTGGAGCAAATTCGACACAACTTGGGAAGGCGTGATGTTCCGCGATTTCCTGCGCCTGCTCCAGCTGACCGAGGACGCGCGCTTCGTCATCGCCCACTGCGAATTCGGCTACACGACCAACTTGCCGTTGGAAATCATGGACGACGATGACGTCATGCTGGCTTACAAATACGAGGGGCGCTACCTGCACGAGCCCGAGCTGATGGAGCACGGCGGGCCCCTGCGCACGGTCGTGCCCAAGCGCTACTTCTGGAAGAGCGCCAAGTTCCTGCGCGCCCTGGAATTTAGCCCGGTGGACAAGCCGGGTTTCTGGGAGCAAGGCGGCTATCACAACGACGGCGACTTTTGGAAAGAAGAACGCTTCCAGCGGCGGGGGTTCTTCTAGCGCTCCCTAACCCTAATGAACGTGTGGGGGCGACAATGTGAGTCGCCTGTCCTTCAAAACCTCAACTCGAACGGGCGACCCAATGGGT
>VXLV01000089.1:0-36516 GCA_009841405.1 Chloroflexota bacterium
CGGGCTGGGGGGTGGGGGTAGGCTGGCCAATACAAGGAGTGAATTACCGATGACCGCGCGCGTACACAAGTTAATCAACCAGCCGGAGAACCTGGTCGACGAGATGCTGGAGGGCTTCTGCGCGGCGCACAGCGACATCGTGCGCCTGGAGGGCAAGCGCCTCGTCATGCGCGCCCAGCCCAAAGCGCCGGGCAAGGTCGGCCTGGTCATCGGCTGCGGCAGCGGCCACGAACCGGCCATGACCGGCTGGATCGGCGAGGGCCTCTTCGATGTCAACATCGCGGGCGAGATCTTCGCCGCGCCCGGCCCCGAGCTGATGGTCGAGGGCATCCGCGCGGCAGACAATGGCGGCGGCGTGCTGATCTGCGTCTCGCACCACGCCGGCGACCTGCTCAATGCCGAGCTGGCGCTGGAGCTTTGCGCGGCCGAGGGCATCGACAATGTGGACATGGTCGTGCTCTACGACGATATCTCCAGCGCGCCCAAGGGCCGGGAACCGGAGCGCCGCGGCACCGCCGGCTTGTTCTTCGTCTGGAAGTTGCTCGGCGCGTTCTGCGAGGGCGATGGCGACCTGACCGCCGCCAAAGCGCTGGCCGAGAAAGTCCGCGACAACACCCGCAGCCTGGCCATGTCGCTCAGCTCCTGCGCCAGTCCGGTAACCGGCGAGGTCATGTTTCAGATGGCGCCGGACGAAATGGAGATCGGCATGGGTTTGCACGGCGAGGTCGGCATGGGGCGGCAGAAGGCCCTGGGAGCGGACGAGACCATCGACTTGATGCTGCCGCCGCTGCTGGAAGACCTGCCCTTTCAGGCCGGCGATGAAGTGCTGGTTCTGCTCAATAACAGCGGCAGCCTGACCCTGATGGAGCTATTCATCTTGTACCGGCGCGTCGCCGCCCGGCTGGCCGAAGCCGATATCAGCGTTTACAAGTCCTGGATCGGCCCCTACGCCACCACGCAAGAGATGGCGGGCTTCGCGCTGTCGCTCTGCCGCGTGGACGAGCAGATGAAAGCGCTTTGGGACGCGCCCGCCAACGGCGCCTATATGAAGCAGCTATGAGCGCGATCGGAGCCGACGAACTAGGCGCGCTGATCCGGGCGATGGCGGAGCGGGTCGCCAGCGAGCGCGAGGCGCTCAATCGCCTCGACGCCGCCCTGGGCGATGGCGACCACGGCACGAGCATCAACGCCGCCTTCGCTGAAGCGGTCGCGGCGATTGACGCGCTGGAGCAGCCGAGCCCGAGCGCAGTCTGGCTGGCGACGGCGAAAGCGCTGATGAACCGCATGGGCGGCGCGTCGGGCGCGATATTCGGCAGCTTCTTTCTCAAAGGCGTCGCCAATTTGCGTGATATAGACCGCGTAAGCCACAATAGGATGGCGGGTTTGCTTGTGTCCGGCTTGGATAGCGTGAAAGCGCGCGGCAAGGCGCGCGTCGGCGACAAGACGATGGTGGATGCGCTGGCGCCGGCGGTCGCTGCTTTCGGCGCGGCTGCTGACTTTGGCGCCGCTTGGGCGGCTGCCGCGACAGCAGCGCGCGCGGGCGCGGAATCCACGCGCGAGATGACCGCGAAGCTAGGCCGCGCCAAATTCCTCGGCGAGCGCGCCATCGGTCATACTGACCCCGGCGCAACGACCATCGCCCTGATGTTTGAGGCGGCGCATGATTGGTGGAAGGAGAACAAGGCATGACAAGGTACAGACTGCGAGTAGGCTATATCGGCACATCCATCTCGTCTTATTTCGCCAGCGAATATGACCAGCGCTCGCGGGCGGTGGCTGGCCTGGAAAAGCTGGCGGCCGCGCTCGACTTTGACCTCGTTGCGCTCAGCGACGAGATGATGACCGAGGAAGCGTCGATCCAGGCCGCCGAGTACTTCCGCGAGCAGCAGATCGACTTCTTGCTCTTGCAGACGGCCGCCTGCAGCATGGGCGAGCAGTTGCTGCCTCTGGTGAAAGCGGCGCCGCGGCTGGGCTTGTGGGCCACGCCCGACCCCGAACAAGAGGGCGAAATCAAGTTGCATTCGGTCGTCTCGCTCAGCCATTTCGCCTCCATCATCAAGCGTTATCTCAAGCACGAGGACATCCCCTTCAAGTGGTTTTACGGGCATGTGGAGACGGCCGAGTTTCAGACGCGTTTCGCCGTCACCATCCGCGCCTTGAAAGCGGTGAAGAATATTGAGCGCGCGCGCATCGGCTGGATCGGCAACTTGTCGCCTGGCTTCAACGACATGATCTTCGACGAGCGCTTGCTGCGCAGCCGGTTGGGCATCGCCGTGCTGCCGCATGAACTGGCCGAATTGGTCGAGCGCGCCAAAAGCTACGAGGCGCAGCCGGTCGCCGCCGCCGTCGGCGAGATCAAATCGGCGGCCAGCGCCATCACGGTGAGCGAGGATAGCGCCTTCGACCGCGTCACACGCTTGTATCTGGCCCTGCGCGATATGGCGCGCGAATTCGAATATGACGCGCTGGCGGTGCAATGCTGGCCCAACTTCCAGTCCTACTACCGCGTGGCGCCCTGCATGGCCTACAGTTGGCTGGGCAGCGAAGATGGCATCGCCGTCTCCTGCGAGGGCGATGTGCTGGGCGCGGCCAGCATGTACCTGCTCAATCTGCTGACCGGGCGCGAGGGTTCGTCAACCCTGCTCGATATGACCGCGCTTGACCCGGCGACACAAGCCATGCTGATGTGGCATTGCGGCGTTTCGCCACGGCATTTCGCCAATGACGACGGCATCAAGTGGGTTGACCATGTCACGCTGGGGCGCAAGGGCGCGGACGGGCCCTACGGCGTGGCTGGCGATCAAGTCTTCGCCGCGCAAGAGACCAGCATCAGCTACATCGGCGACGATGGCGCCAGCCTGCTGGTCATCCGCGCCGATATCATTGAGCACGCCAAAAAAGGCTTCGACGGCACGCGCGGCTGGTTCGCCGAATTCGAACTCAACAAACAGCCGATCTCGCTGATGGATATGATCAACACGCTCACGGTGCGTGGGCACGAACACCACTTCGCTGTCGGCCAGGGTGACGTCACCGATGAACTGATGGAGTTCGCCGCGTGGAAGGGCATGCGCCTGATCGAGCATGTGCCGCAGACCAATTTTCTGCAATTGGAGGGAGTTAATGTATAATCGGTTAGTCTCGCCTATTTCAGGCGTTCGCATGTTATCGGTTCAGTTAGCAAATTGAAAGGCATGAACATGATTTCCAAATCGTTTTTTGTAATGCTCGCCCTGGTCGCGCTCTTGCTGGGCGTTTTCGGCGGGGCGCTGGCCGACGGCCATGGGATGGATCCGCCGCCCGGCTTCGACAGCTGGGACGCGGTGGTCGCCGCAGCCGATGGCGCGACTGTGAATTGGTATATGTGGGGCGGCTCGGACTCCATCAACGGATTCGTCGACGAGACTTACGGCGTACCGCTTATGGAAGAATATAACGTCACCCTGAATCGAGTCCCGCTGGCCGATACGGTGGACGCGGTCAACCAGGTCTTGAGTGAAGCTGAAGCCGGCATTGAGGGCGATGGCGGCACCATTGATTTGATCTGGATCAATGGCGAGAATTTCTTCACGCTCAAACAAGCGGAATTGCTCTACGGTCCCTGGGCGGAAAATATTCCCAATAGCGTTTACGTCAATTGGGATAACCCGGCTTTGAATCAGGATTTCGGTCGCCCGGTAGACGGTTTCGAGAGCCCCTGGGGCGGCGCGCAATTCCATTACATCTATGATTCGGCGCGTATGTCCGCGGACGATCTGCCGCGCAGCAATGCCGAGCTCAGCGACTGGATCGCCATGAATCCGGGCCGCTTCACCTATATCGCGCCCGGCCCCGGCGCTTTCCAGGGCACGCGTTTCGTCAAGCAGGTGCTCTTCGAAATCAGCGGCGGCCAGAGCCAGTGGGTCGGCGACTTCAACCAGGAGCTCTACGACGAACATGCGCCGGCGCTCTGGGACTTGCTGAACAGCTGGGAAGAGAATCTGTGGCGTGGCGGCGAAACCTATCCCGCCAACATCGGCGAATTGCATGAACTCTTCGCCAACGGCGAAATCGACTTCACCATCACGCAGCGGATGGCCGGCGCCGGGCCCGATATCAACTCCGGGTTGATCCCGCCCACCAGCCGCGCCTTCGCGTTTGACAGCAATTTGGTCGGCGACTTCAACTATGTCGCCATCCCGTATAACGCGCCCAACAAGGCGGCGGCGTTGATACTGGCGAATCTCATCGTGCGCCCGGACCGTCAGGCGCGTCAAATCGTGCCCGAGTACGGTTTGGGCATGGGCTTCGGCATTGATATCAGCCGCGTCACCGATGAAGATCAGGTTGCGGCGCTGGAAGAAGCCGCCAACAGCTTGGGCGAGGCCGCGGCCGACCCCGCGCGTTTGGCCGGCGCGCTGGTCTCCGACATCGCCGCTGAATATCAGGCGCTGGTGGAAGGCGATTGGGAAGCCAACGTCCTGCAAAATTAGGATTATCCTAACCGCGGCCATCGCATCAGAGATGCAAACGAGCCCCTTCTTCACACCGAAGAAGGGGCTTTTGATTGGACGCATACGCTTAAGCGGCGGCGCTGCGCGGGCCGCATGGCGCTGAATGCGACGAATACAGCAATCAATTTCCCGCATCCGCTTGCGGTCAATCATATTGCGGCGGTGATGCCGAGAGATCACTCTCGTCCTTAAGCGAGTCTGGCTGGTGGAAGTGAGGGATCTGGTACCAGTCCATCATTTCGTGAACCAGGTGAATTCGGTTGTCGACCGTTTCCCCTCGCATGAAATGCCAGAGCCAATGAAAGGGGAACGACTCGCCGCCGATTGGGATGACCAGAAATGCAATGGGCGCGCTTGTGGCTTGAGTGGTATGGGCGCCGATGGTTGCTGGCGCGTATGTGTCGAGGAACGGGGCAACCACGTTGCCTGCGCCATCATGCGTATGGGGCGAATCGGTGTCGTGGGCGGCGGCGCTTCCAGTCAGAAACGCCATTACGATGGAGAGGAACATGATATGCCGCATCGTCTTGCGGTTCATCTGTAAACTCCTTTGCCTCATCAAGCTACATTTTCACCGTAGTGAACTCAAATGAAGGGAAGATAAATGCGCGGTGATTAGCGCTTAATGATGGGAGGCGGCGGGCATCGCGCTCTGTTGGCAGCGCAAAATCGCCAAGTTATAATGGGTGTAGGAGGTGCGCTTATGAACGCTATCCAGCCCGATTCCACCGTTCGCACGACCTGCCCGTATTGCGGCGTCGGCTGCCAGATGGATCTGCGCATCAAGGACGAGCGGATTTATCGCGTCGAGGCGCCCTTCGACAGCGCGCCCAATTACGGCAACCTCTGCGTCAAGGGCCGCTTTGGGCTGGATTTCGCCACCCACCCGCGCCGCCTGAAGAAGCCGCTGATCCGAGACGGAGCGCGCGGAAACTTTCGCGAAGCCAGCTGGGATGAAGCGCTCGACTACATCAGCGAGAAGCTGGCGGCGATCGTGACCAAATACGGCGGCGACAGCGTCGCGACTTACGCCTGCGCCAAAGCCACCAACGAAGACAACTACGTCTTCCAGAAGTGGGTGCGCGCGGTGCTGAAGACGAACAACGTCGACCACTGCGCCCGCCTCTGCCACGCCGGCAGCGTGACCGGCTTGCAGCTGGCCATCGGCTCCAGCGCCATGAGCAACAGCATCGGCGAGATGGAGCATCTCGATACCTTCATCGTCACCGGCAGCAACACCACCGAGACGCATCCGGTCATCAGCCTGTTCCTGAAAAAGGCGGTGCGCCAAAATGGCGCCAAGCTGATCGTCATTGACCCGCGGCAAATTGAGCTGACGGACTTCGCGACGCTCTGGCTGCGGCAGAAGCCGGGAACGGATGTGGCGGTGTTTCAGGCGATGGCGAATGTCATCGTGAGCGAGAACCTGTTCAACCCCGAATTCATCGAAGCGCGCACCGAAGGCTTTGATGACTACATCGAATCGCTGGAGCACTGTACGCCGGAGTGGGCGGAAGCGCTTAGCGGCGTGCCCGCCGATGATATCCGGCAGGCGGCGCGTATGTACGCCACGGCCGAGCGCGCCGCCTTCTATTGGGGCATGGGCATCAGCCAGAGCACGCACGGCACTGACAACGCGCTTTCGCTGACCAATCTGGCGCTGATGTGCGGGCACGCTGGCAAACCCGGCACCGGGCTCAATCCCCTGCGCGGGCAGAATAATGTGCAGGGCTGCTCCGACAGCGGCGGCTTGCCCAATGTCTATACGGCCTATCAGTCGCTCGCCGATGACGAGATCCGCGGCAAATTTGAATCTGCCTGGCGGACGCGCTTGAATCCGCAGCCCGGCTTAACCGTCACCGAGATGGTCGATGGCGCGTTGGCCGGCCAGGTCAAGGCGATGATCGTCATGGGCGAGAATCCCATGATGAGCGAGCCCAATCTCTCCCACGCCCAGCATGCGCTGGAGGAACTCGACCTGCTGGTCTGCATCGACATCTTCATGAACGAAACCGGCGAAATGGCCGATGTTATCCTGCCATCGGCGAGTTTCGCGGAGAAAGAGGGCACCTTCACCAATAGCGACCGGCGCGTGCAGCGGGTGCGGCAAGCGCTGCCGGCCGTAGGCGAATCCCTGCCCGACTGGGTTATCATCTGCGATCTGGCGCAACGGATGGAAGCGCGGCTCGGCGTCAGAAGCAGCGCCGGCTTTGACTACGCCGACGCCGAAGCCATCTGGGAAGAGATGCGCGCGCTGACGCCGGACTTCTACGGCATCACCTACGAACGGCTGGAGCGTGAGGGCGGCGTGCATTGGCCCTGCCCGGCCGCTGATCATCCCGGCACGCCCTATCTATTCGAGCACGAATTCCCGCGCGGCAAAGGCAAGTTCTGGGAGCTGGAGTACGGCACGGAGAGCGAGCTGCCCGATGAAGAATATCCCTGGCATCTGACGACCGGGCGCGTGCTTTTCCACTGGCACGGCGGGACGATGACGCGCAGCTCGCGGCTGGAAGAGGCCTTCCCCGTGCCCATTGTCGAGATGCACCCGGCCGATGCCGGCGCGCTTAAGGTCGTCTCGGGCGATTGGCTGCGCATTACGTCGCGGCGCGGCTCGGTCGAATGCCAAGTGATGGTGACCGGGCGCTCGCCGGCCGGCACACTTTTCTTGCCCTTCCACTTCGTCGAGGCGGCGGCCAATCTCTTGACGCTGGACAAGATTGACCCGCGCGCGAAAATCCCCGACTTCAAGATGGCGGCGGTCAAGCTGGAGAAAGTCGAACGCGAGCCGACAGTTCTCGAAGAGCAAGGCGCCATCAAAGACCCCCTGCGCTATGTGCATTGAGGCAGCCATGCAGTAGAATTGCTTAGCGCAAGGTTCTGTAGCATGAAAAAGTGAGATACGGGGAATAGCATGAGCGAGACTGCCGCCATCGCCTTACCAGTTGAGAAAATCCGCGCCTACTGTGAGACGCAGCCGATTGAACGGCTGTTGGTGCTGGGCACGGACTTTGATCCTTGGTTGAGGCCGGACACGCAAATCGGAATCGCAGTAGATTATAAGCCCGGTGCAGTTGTCACATTGCTCGACATGGCGGGGCAAGAGATAGACTTGGGTAACATCATAGGCAGACCCGTTAGTTTGAACACTTCCGAGGGACTCAGACGTGGCTATCCGACGGATTACGTTGACGGCGCCAAGCTGATCTATGCCAATTAACTCTGAGAACGGTGCTGAACAAATCAGACGCATACTGAGGGCGGCAGCAGAAGCTCAACACGTCGCATCGGGCCTAACGAAGCGGATGTTTGACCAAAATCGAGTCTTGCAGTTGGCGTTGGAACGGTTAGTGCAGAATATCGGCGAATCATCTGATCATCTGTCGAGCAGTTTTGTGAGCGCCAATGATCATATTCCATGGGCAAAGATTATTGGAATGCGACACCGTCTCGTACACGATTTTACCGCCGTTGACCTTGAGATAGTTTGGGATACGGTTCAGGTCAGCGTGCCACAACTCATCACTGAATTGCGGCGCATTCTCGAAGACATGTAGCGCCAAATTCAAAAATTGGAGGGCTATAACGGTGAGCGAAGCCGTTACAATTGACCTGCCGCTGAAAGCGGTCCGCGAATACTGCGCCAGGCACCCATTCAGCGCCTGTCTGTGTTTGGATCCGCCGCGCGTAATGAGTTGACGCCGGAGAGCGACATAGATCTTCTGGTCGAATACGATCCTGATGCGGCTGTCGGTCTTTTCGCAATCGGGGGGCATCTGATGGATCTCCAGGAAATCGTCGGCCGCAAGGTGGACCTGATTACTCCGAACGGATTGTGCAAATACATCCGCGACGAAGTACCGGAGAGCGCGAGACTCGTCTATGCCAAAGAGCCGACATGCTTTTGTCTTGAGAAATTGCGTGATATGATTGCGCTAGAACGGGGGTGAGTACGCTATGGGCGATACTGTTTGCGTAGAACTTCCCCAGGACAAAATCCGCGAATACTGCGCCACGCAGCCGATACGCCGACTGTCAGTTTTTGGTTCCGCCGCGCGCAACGAATTGACCCCGGAAAGCGATATCGACTTGCTGGTCGAGTATGAGCCCGATGCGCCAGTCGGCCTGTTTTCGATGGCGCGACATATGAGAGAGTTGAGCGAAATTGTGGGACGTACAGTCGACTTGGCGACGCCAAATTCTCTGAGTCGGTATATCCGTAAAGACGTCTTGGCAAGCGCCAGGCTCATTTATGCGCAGGAGTCGTGAGAATGACCGTCTGCGTCTACAACATATGTTAGACGCAGCACAATTGGCCATTTGCTTTGTCCAGAATACGGATCCTGAGACCGTCAAGAATAGTCAGATTCTACAGAACGGCTTAGCCAAGACAATTCAGGACATTGGGGAAGCGGCGAACAACCTTACACCCGGCTTTCGCTCAGAACACCCAGAAGTTCCTTGGCGCGACATTACGGACATGCGTAATTTTTTGGTGCATGTCTACTTTGAAATAGACCTGAACGTAATGTGGAAAACTGCCACTGAAGACTTGCCGCCACTATTGGAGTGGCTGCAAGCCATCTTTCGTTCCGACGCCTTCAAATCATGAAACCGGTTAAGGAATCAATTGTAGAATTTTCCCTCGCCATCATCGCCGGCGGGCAAAGCCGGCGTATGGGCCGCGACAAAGCCTTCGTCGATCTCGGCGGCATACCGCTTATCGAGCGCGTCATTCAGCGCAGCGCCAGCTTGGGCCAGGCCGAGATCATCCTCATCACCAACAAGCCGGCCGACTACGCGCATCTGGGACTGCCCATGTTCCGCGACGCCCTGCCGGACAAAGGCTCGCTGGGCGGGATTTACACCGCCCTCATGCGCGCCGCAAGCGAGTGCGTGCTGGTCCTGGCCTGCGATATGCCCTTCGTCAACGCCGACCTGCTGCGCTTTATGATCGCGCGGCTGGACGCCGATACTGACATCGTCGTGCCGCGCGTCGACGGCTATCCCCAGGCGCTGCACGCCATCTACCGAAAGACCTGCATCCCGCCCATCCGCGCCCAGCTTGAGGCGAATCGACTGAAGATCATCCGCTTTTACGACCAGATGCGTGTGCGCTATCTGGATGAAGCCGACTACGCCGAGCTGGATCCAGCCGGCCGCTCCTTCGCCAACCTCAACACCCCGGCCGAGCTGGAGCAAGCTCGGCAATTGCTGAAGGCGGACGCGGACGCAAACTGAGCTAAAGCGCCATTTCAAATCGGGCCTTTGTGCCCTTTGTGTATTTGTGTTGTAGAACGTTTTGTCGCGACCGAGCGGCCGGAGATGTAGAGAAACGCGCGGCCCCCAATCTTTTTGTTACAATGAAGCTATGAACGCGACAACCGATCTGGACAACGCACTGGACGCCTACAGCGGACGTGGGCGCGAGGCGCTGCTGCCCGCCCTGTGGGATGTGCAGGGCGCGCTCGGCAGCATCAGCCCCGAGAATGTCCAGCGCATATCGCATATCCTGCGCGTGCCGGAAGCGGACATCTACGGCGTCATCGGCTTCTACACGCTTTTTCACGAAGAGGCCACGGGACGCGGGATCATTCGCGTCTGCGCCGACCCGACCTGCGCCCTGGCGGGGGCCGATGACGCGCTGCATGGTGTTTGCGCGCGCCTGGGCATCAGCGAGGGCGAGACCACCGAAGACGGCGAATACACCGTCGAGCACTCGCCCTGTCTCGGCCTTTGCGATTACGCGCCGGCAGCGCTGGTCAGCGAGCGCGGCATGCCGGACAAATCGCTGCCGCGCGTGACGGCCGAGTCGCTGCTAGGCGCGTGGGACGATACCTATTTCGCGCCCGCCGGCGACGCCGAGTCGGTCATGCTGGATGCCTCGCTCGCGGACGCGCCGCAGACCCTGGCGCAGTATGGCGATTATGCGGCGCTGCGCCAAGCGCTGGCCGATATGACGCCCGAAGAAGTTATCGCCGAAGTCGAGGCCTCCGGTTTGATCGGGCGCGGCGGCGCGGCTTTCCCCACCGGGCTGAAATGGAAGTTCACGCGGGCGGCGCCGGGCGCGGTGAAATACGTCGTTTGCAACGCGGACGAAAGCGAGCCAGGCACCTTCAAAGACCGCGTGCTGATGGAGCATCGCCCGCACCTGCTGCTGGAGGGCATCGCCCTGGCGGCGTACAGCGTCGGCGCGAGCAAAGCCTATATCTTCATCCGCGGCGAATACCCCAAGGCGACCGCGATCCTGGCGCAGGCCATTCGCGAAGCCGAGGCGCAGGCCCTGCTCGGCGACCACATCATGGGACGCGGCTTCTCGCTGGACATCGAGATCCGCCGCGGCGCCGGCGCCTATATTTGCGGCGAGGAGACGGCGCTCTTTGAAGCCATCGAGGGCAAGCGCGGCTTCCCGCGCATCAAGCCGCCCTACCCGACCACTTACGGTCTATTCGGCCAGCCGACGGCGGCGAACAATGTCGAGACGCTCTGCGCCGCGCCCCTGATCATCAACCGCGGCGCTGACTGGTTTTGCAGCATCGGCACGGAAGGCAGCGCCGGGCCCAAGCTGGTCTCGGTCAGCGGGCATGTCGGGCGGCCGGGGGTCTACGAAATCGCGCCGGGCATGACGCTGCGCCACTTTCTCGATCACGTTTGCGGTGGCGTCATCGGCGCGCTGCGGGCGGTCTTGATGGGCGGCGCGGCCGGGACCTTCCTGCTGCCCGGCGAAATCGATGTCAAGCTGACCTTCGAGGACCTGCGCGCGGCCGGCAGCACCTTCGGCTCGGGCGCGATTATGGTCTTCAACCAGACGACCGACCTGCGTGACTTGCTGCTGCGGCTGGGGCGCTTCTTCCAGCATGAAAGCTGCGGCAAGTGCTTCCCCTGCCAGCTGGGCACGCAGCGGCAGGTCGAGATTCTGGAGCGCCTGGACGCGCCGCATGCTGGCGACCGCGAACGGCTGCTGGACGTGGGCATGACGATGACCGAAGCCTCGCTCTGCGGCCTGGGGCATACCGCCGGCATCGCCGTCATGAGCGCGATTGAGAAGTTTCCGGATATATTCGGCGCGCAGCCTTCGGTCAATAGGGCAATCTAGAGCGATGGCGCTTGCACAAATGATTAACCACAGAGAACACAGAGAGCACAGAGAAAGTCTGGTCCGCAAAAGAGGAATTGCCTGTGAAATTAGGGTGCTGTAGGGGCTACCCATTGGGTCGCCCGACAAAGCGAAGATCTTGGGTACAACCATATGACAGACGACACAATCAACCTCACAATTGACGGCGAGACGATCACCGTCCCGCGCGGAGCGACCCTGCTCGACGCCGCGCAGGCCGCCGGCATCGACATCCCGGTCATCTGCTATCACGAAGCGACCACGCCCAACGGCCTCTGCCGCATCTGCGTCGTCGACGTCGACGGCGGCCGCGTCTTGCAGCCGGCTTGCGTCGCCGAATGCCAGGCCGACACCCAGGTCGAAACCCGAAACACGCGCGTCCTGCGCAGCCGCCGCACCATCCTCGAGATGCTCAACGCCTCAGTCAACCTGGAGCAGGCGCCCGAGATTCAGCAGATGATGACGGATTACGACGCCGATGGCGCGCGCTTCCCCGACGCTCAACTGCGCGAAGCTGAAGTTATCGACGACAACCCCTTCTACGTGCGCGATTACGAGCAGTGCGTGCTCTGCTGGCGCTGCGTGCAGGTCTGCGCCGAGGACGCGCAATATACCTTCGCGCTGACGCTGAAGAATCGCGGGCACGAGACGTCTGTCGCGACTGCGTTTGACATCAGCATGACCGAGTCGCCCTGCGTCTTCTGCGGGCAATGCGTCGGCGTCTGCCCGACCGGCGCGCTCAAGCCGAAAGTCGAGTGGGGCATGGAGCAGGGCTGGGACGCGCGTGAAATGCGCCGCGCCACCCGCCGCCCAAGGAAGCGCGAAGATGGCGCTTAAACCAGAAGCGCTCGCCGGCGCCCTGCCCGTCACCTACCAGCTGATCGAAGGCGAAGACCGGCGGCAGGTGGAAGGCGGCGTCATTGACGAAGGCCTGCTGTCGATTTATGTCAACGGCGAGTCGCTGGCGACCATGATGTGCAGCCCGCTGCAACTGGAAGCGCTAACTGTCGGCTTCCTCTACAACGAAGTCGTCATAGAGTCCGCCGCCGAAATCGCTCTCTTGCAATTGAACCAGAGCCGGAGCGTCGCCGATGTCATCCTGACGCGCGACGAGGTGAAACTGCCGCGGCGCATGATCCTGACCACGGGTTGCGGCGGCGGCGTCACCGGGCAAGTGCTGTCGGAGAGTTATCCGGCGCTGGAATCCGACTTCGTCGCCGCGCCTGCCCTCATCACCCGACTGATGCGGCAACTGCAGGGCGCGGCGCGGCTCTACAATGCCGTGCGCGGCGTGCACACGGCCGTGCTGGGCGACGAGACCGGTGTGCTCGTCAGCGCCGAGGATGTTGGCCGGCACAACGCCGTCGACAAAGTCGCCGGTCAGGCGCTGCTGGACGACATCGCCACGCGCGACCGCATTCTATTGACAAGCGGGCGCATCAGTTCGGAGATGCTGGGCAAGGCGCGGCGCATGGCGGCGCCGATCGTCGCCAGCCGCACCGCGCCGACCAGCATCACCCTGGAATTGGCGGAAGCCTGGAATATCTGCGTCATCGGCTATGTGCGCCAAGGCGGAATGCGCGTCTACACGCACGGCTGGCGGCTGGGTTTGGATGGCTAGCGCCGTGCTACTCAAAGGGGACTTGTAGGGGCGAGCCTTGGCTCGTCCGCGAGCGCGCGAAAACTACGGCAGAGCCGGCAGACGCGACAGGAGATAGCCAATGATAAGTGTGGCGATCCCCAGCACGATAATCAGCGTCCAACGCCAGTTGTCGAGCTTGCCTTCTATACGCGTCAAGATGACTTTGATTTCGCCCATGTCCTTGGCGTAGTCTTCTTTCGCTACTTTATGGTCAAGTTCTGATCGGACGACTTCTACGTCAGTCGAGGCCATGATTCGTCTCGTCGCTAGTTGACTATCTACAATATAGCAGTATTGCAGTCCAAAGTATAGATATTCGCTTTCAACCTCAAAGCTGACGATCGTATGTCCAAGACTCTTTAGCGACCAAACGTTCCAACACAGCGCACGATGCCTGCACCCCTCCGTTTCTCTGTGTCGCTGTGTCTCTGTGGTAAAATTTTTGTGTGTAGACCACGCTCAGAAAAGTTGCCATGCCCTCACCCGAATTCTTCCAGGTCATGCCCGTCAGCGATGCGCTGCGGCACCTTGAAACGCACTGGCAGCCCGGTCCGCAAATCGAGACCATCACGACCGCCGATGCCCTGGACCGCGTACTGGCGGCGCCTATCGCCTCGCCGGAGCAAGTCCCGGCTTTTCGCAAGAGCACGGTTGACGGCTACGCCCTGCGCGCGGCCGATACCTTCGGCGCCAGCCAATCACTGCCCGCATTTCTGACAGTCGGCGGCGAACTTGCGATGGGCGAGGCGCCGGCGTTGGATGTCGGCGCGGGCGAGGCGCTGCTGATCCACACCGGCGGCATGCTGCCGACAGGCGCCGACGCCGTCGCGATGGTCGAGCACACACAAGCCGCGGGCGCGGGGGAAATCGAAGTGCTGCGCGCGGCCGCGCCGGGCGAAAATGTGATTCATGCCGGCGAAGACATCGGCGCCGGCGAGCGCATCCTGCCCGCCCGGCGGCGCTTGCGCTCGCAGGACATCGGCGGTCTGCTGGCGGTCGGCATCGCCTCGGTAGACGTGCTGCGTCAACCGCGAGTCGGAATCTTGAGCTGCGGCGATGAATTGCTGCCGCCGGAAGCCGCAGCGCCGCCGCCCGGGAAAGTGCGCGATATCAACGCCTATACGCTAAGCGCGCTGGCGCGGAAGCTGGGCGCGCGGCCTCTGCGCCTCGGCATCGCTTCGGATGACTTCGCCGACTATCAGCGGCGGGCGCGGGACGGTATCGCCGCATGTGATATCCTCCTGCTCAGCGCCGGCAGTTCGGTCTCGGAGCGGGACTACACCCGCGATGTCATCGACGGCCTGGGGCAGCCGGGCATCCTGCAGCACGGCTTGGCCGTCAAACCGGGCAAGCCGACCATCCTGGCGCTCTGCGACAACAAGCCGGTCATCGGGCTGCCGGGCAATCCGGTCTCAGCGCTGCTGGTGGCGCGCCAGTTGCTGCCCGCGCTGGTCGCGCGTTACTGCGGCCAGCCCCTGGAGACGCCGCGCGTTGTCAGCGCGCGCTTGACGCAACGAATCGCTTCCGTGACCGGGCGCGAAGACTGGGTGGCCCTGCGCCTCAGCGAGGGCGAGGGCGGCATGCGCGCGGAGCCTGTCTTCGGCAAATCAAACTTGATTTTCACCCTGGTAGCGGCGGATGCCCTGCTGCGCGTCCCGCTAAATGCGGGCGGCTACGACGCCGGCGCCCTGGTTGATGTCGAGCTGTTTTGAAAAAGCCCATGATTGCAATGAGGAATTCTGGCCGTATAAGTACATTGGCATAACCTTAGGATATTGTAGGGGCTACTCTGTGAGTCGCCCATCTGCTGCAAGAGTCGGAACTTCTCGAATGCCATGACAAAGCGCAATATCTACCTGGAAGACGTGCCGCTGGCGGAGGCGCGAGCCAAGCTGCAACGCGCGCTGATCGCCGCGGGCCGGGCCGGGCCCCTGGCCGGCGAACGCGTGCCGCTGGCGCAGGCGCTGGCGCGGGTGACCGCCGAGCCGCTGCGGGCGCGCCGGTCGTCGCCGCACTTTCACTGCGCCGCCATGGACGGTTATGCGGTGGACGCGGCCGCAACCGTATCCGCGCGCGAGACCTTGGCGCTGGCGCTGCGCCTGGATGAAGACGCCTTCCCGGTCAACACCGGCGATCCCTTGCCCGAGGGCTGCAACGCCGTCATCATGATCGAGAATGTCAACCAGGCCGATGAGCGGACCCTGCTCATATACGCGGCGGTCGCGCCCTGGCAGCACGTGCGCCTGATGGGCGAAGACATGGTCGCGACCGAAACCGTGTTGCAAGTGAACCATCTGCTGCGCCCGGTTGATCTGGGCGCGCTGGCCGGCTGCGGGCATCAGAACGTAGCGGTGCGGCGGCGGCCGCGCGTCGTCATCATCCCCACGGGCAGCGAGCTCGTGCCATTTGAGCGAGCGCCGGGACGCGGCCAGCTGACCGAATACAACAGTCTCATCTTGTCCGCGCAGATTCGCGAGGCCGGCGGCGACGCCCGCGTTACCGAGATCATCGGCGATGACGTCACGCGCCTGCGCGTGGCGCTGCAGGACGCGCTGTCGCAGAAGCCCGACTTGATACTGGCGCTCTCCGGCTCCTCAGCCGGCGCGCATGATTACACGGCGGCCGCCGTCACGGACCTGGGCGAGCTGCACGTGCATGGCGTCGCCGTGCGACCCGGCCACCCCGTCATCATCGGCATGGCGGCGGATACGCCCATCATAGGCGTGCCCGGCTATCCGGTCAGCGCCGCGCTCACCGGCGAGCTCTTTGTTCTGCCGCTGATCCGCGCCTGGCTGGGCTTGCCACCGTCCGAGCCGACGACGATCGAGGCGGTCACGACGCGCAAGATCGCGTCGCCCATCGGCGATGATGATTTTGTGCGCGTGGCCCTGGCGGAGATCGACGGGCGGATTCAGGCGACGCCGCTGCAGCGGGGCGCGGGCGTGATCACCTCGCTGGTCCGCGCCGACGGCCTGGCGCATATCCCGCGCTTCCACGAAGGCGTCGACCGCGGCGCTGCGCTCAGCGTCTCGCTGTACCATCCGCTGTCAGCCATCCGGCGGACGCTAATGATCATGGGCAGCCACGACCCCATGCTCGACCTGCTGGCGACCTACCTTCGCTTGCGCTCGACGGCAGCGCGGATCGTATCGGTCAATGTCGGCTCCATCGGCGGCCTGGTCGCGCTGCGGCGCGGCGAGGCGCACCTGGCCGGCTGCCACCTCTTCGATCCCGAATCCGCCAGCTATAACATTTCCTACCTGGAACGCTACCTGCGCGATGAGCCGGTCGCGCTTGTGACATTTGCGCAGCGCGAGCAAGGGCTGATCTTGCCCGCCGGCAATCCTCTGGGCATCGCGGGCATCGCTGATTTGCGACGCGCGCGTTACGTCAATCGGCAGCGCGGCGCCGGCACGCGTGTCTTATTCGACTATCTCTTGGGGCAGCATGACCTGGCGCCCGATGACATCGTGGGCTACGAGCGCGAAGAAGCAACGCACCTGGCGGTGGCGGCGGCCGTGGCCGATGGCATCGGCGATTGCGGCATGGGCTTGCGCGGCGCGGCCGAGGCGCTGGGCCTGGACTTCATCGGGTTGATGTGGGAACGCTTCGATTTGGCCATACCCCGGCGGCATCTGGATACCGAGGGCGTACAGGCGCTGCTGGAGACTCTGAATGATGCGGATTTCAAACGCGAGCTCGGCGCTCAGAGCGGCTATCGCAGCGACGAAACTGGTCAGAGAGTTGTCTAGCCACGGATCCTGCGAGTCCGCCGCTTAAGCCTTGTTCGCTGACTGAATTCTTGACCAATTCGCCTGCAACGTCTGGAGTGCCGACTCCCTTGAACCACTCCATGCCGGTCGGGTGATTCGGATGAGGAACGTTTAGGCCGGAAAACTGCTGATGGAGAGCAGCCTCGACTTTGAATGCGTTGTCTAGAGGCGTGATGCTTGTGAAATCGACTTTGCTCCCAACGTCTCGGCTAACTTGGGCGAGCCGAGTAGCTGGATCGTTCGTCACACCGATTTTCGTCAATTGGGAAGCCGGATCGTTCATCGTGTACAGGTATTTCTTCCCGTTCGCGGCTTTGTCCAAATGCCGAAAATTGTGTGCGAAGCGGGCGCCTCTGGCTAAATGTATTGTTGCGCCAATCGCGCCGATTGCGCCACCTACGGCGGCCCCGGTTAAGGCGCCTTTGGCGGCCCCATGCACAGCGTCTGTAACAACGTCTTCAAGTGGTCGTCGATTGTGCGCTCCGACAACTAATGGGGCGATCGCGCCAAAGGCTGCTCCGGAGAGCGCGCCGTGCAACGCGCCGGCTGCTGCGGCGTTTCCTACTACTGCCAAGATGGGCAAAAGAGGAAGCATGGGTTATCTCCTTATGATGAATCAACCAACGCTTTATATATGAATTATGCTATTTTGTCGTCGCCGCTTGTACCCCACTAATTGGGGTGTTCAGTTGGTATGCCCTCCAGATCTTCGTCTAGGCCAGCGGCAGAGTGTCCAACCACCGATGTGAATACCCCTCGAAACTCCGTGCACTACAGCGTGTCTCCCATTCCCGATGTTTCGGGGTGATCACTTAGGAGATGGAGGGAAGGGGCCGGAGGTGGGGTATGCTGCACGGAACGAAAACTGAGGCGTCTCGCTGAGTCGGCCGCCGCGGCGCAGCTCCACGTAGGGGCGGGCCTTGGCTCGCCCGCGTCCGCCCGCTTTCAGCGCGTCCACTCGCGGCGGCGCTGTCCCCCCGATTTGCCCGTATTTTGCGTAAGCAAATGCAATGTGATACAGTCGCTAGCCGACCGTAGTGTGAATGACACTTGCCTGCTAATTGATTCATAATGGAGATAACGTAATGAATCTTGGAAAACTGACTCTCGCTTGCCTTTTGGCTCTTCTGCTTGTAGCGCCCGTCATCGCCGCCGACATCATCGTCAACGACTCTTGCACTATCTTTGACGCCATCATCGCCGCAAACACCGACAGCCCCGCCGGCGCCTGTTCCGCGGGCAGCGGCGCTGACACGATTCTCGTCGGCCCGTCATACTTGATACCAAATACCGACATCTGGAGCTTTGGGTCAAGGCTTCGACATCCATTTCCACCAATCACTTCTGCCATCACTATCAAGAGCGGTATACGTCCCGATGAGAAAGGCACTTATCCTGGCGAAAACTACACGTTTAACTTCATCGCAGTGTTAAATTCAGCCATTGAAGTCGCCGGTGGTGGTTACCTCATTCTTGATGAAATAGATATCTGGAACAACGAGGTAGATCACAGCAGAGCCATGGCAATAAGGCGCGGTGGCCGGGTTGGCATTTATCGAAGCGGTCTGTTTCTAGTCCCAGAGCCGTGTGGCGCCATTTACAATCAGGGCAGCCTGACCATCAGCGGAACTCGTATTGTGATGAAGTCGGGGACCGCCAAACAATCGTGGATTCCCGAGCCTGGCGCGGTCATGATTTTCAACGACGGTGGCAGCGTGTCAGACAGTGGCAACTATTTTCACAACTTAGAAGGGACAAACTTGTATATGGGTAGCACGGGCGACTGCGGGGCGCCGGGCTCAGCCACAGTCAGCCGGCCCGCGCCCGAATGCAAGCTCGAACCGCAACTGCAAGCCGGCGACCGGGCGCTCCGCCGCGGCAGCAGCTACAGCAACCTGCGCGCGGAAGCCGGCATCAGCGGCGAGCGCGTCGGCCGCATCGAAGCCGGCGCTGTCGTCGATGTCATCGAGGGCCCTGTCGAAGCTGGCGGCTACAACTGGTATCGCGTAACCGCGGACGACGATGCGCTCGAAGGCTGGATCGCGGAAGCGCCCGCGCGCAGCTTCAACTGCGCCTACTACTTCGTGGGTTTCGATGGCGAGTTACCGCCGGTCGCGCCCGATCCGATACCGGATCGGCAAGCATGCGATCTCGCCGAGCCGCTGACGGTTGGCGGCTGGGCGGTCATCGCCGGCAAGACGAACATCAACTACCGCGCCGAGCCCGGACTCGCCGGGTCGCGCAGCGGCACATTGCCGCCGAGCACGGTGCTGGAATTGCTGGACGGCCCGGAAGAGTCTGACGGATACGAATGGTGGCAGGTTCGCAATGTGGTCGAAGGCATAGAGGGCTGGCTGGCGCAGGGCGGCTTGATGAGCAGCGGCGAATGTCTGCGCTGGCTGCTGCCGCTGGAGACGGAAGACCCGATGGCCGACGAGTCGGACATGGACGAGTCAGCCGATGAGATGATGGATGAGGAAAGCGCCGAGACCGAGGAAACGGCGGACGAGGATGGTGAAGATTCTGAAGAATCATCAGAGTAAATCCCTAGAAATGATATTGCGAAGGAGACTCGACATGAACGCAAGAATACTGATCCTGGTTTGCCTGCTGGCGCTCTTTGTCGCCGCGCCCGCCTTTGCCGCCGACATCATCGTCAACGAATCCTGCAGTCTGCATGACGCCATCATCGCCGCCAACACGGATGCGCCTGCGGGCAACTGCCCCGCGGGCAGCGGCGCCGACACGATTGCGGCTGTCGCACCGATTGATAGCAGAAGTTACTTGAGACTCCCCCTGTATCAACCGTTGCCGCCAATCAGCTCGACTATTTCAATCAGAAGCGGCATTCCTGGCGAAAGTTTCTACCTTGTGTACTTTTCTGACCGAAACCCGGCCATTGATGTCGCCAGTGGCGGATACTTGAAGATGGGGAGCGATATGCGGGTTTGGAACAACGACACGGCTGGTGGCCACTTTCTGCTAGTGAGGCGCGGCGGCCGCGCAGACCTGCCCGGAACCTTTCTTGCTTTGGTGCCTGTGCCCTGTGGCGCAATCTACAATCAAGGTACGCTGAATGTCTGGGGCACACAATTCGCCGGCAAGTCGGCCCTAGGCAACCGGGCTTGGACGCCGGCGCCTGGCGCGACCATCATGTACAACAATGGCGGCACAGTATCACACGGTGACAATCGAACCAATAGCTTTTCGGCCGGTGACTTGTTTCTCGCGAGCGGCGATTGCGTGCCCGCGGGCCTGCCAGCCACAGTCAGCCGGCCCGCGCCCGAATGCAAGCTCGAACCGCAGCTGCAGGTCGGCGACCGGGCGATCCGCCGCGGCCGCTCGTACAGCAACCTGCGCGCGGAAGCCGGGCTCAGCGGCGAGCGCGTCGGCCGCATTGAAGCTGGCGCTGTCGTCGATGTTATCGAGGGCCCTGTCGAAGCTGGCGGCTACAACTGGTATCGCGTGACCGGCGAAGACGAGCTCGAAGGCTGGGTCGCGGAAGCGCCCGCACGCAGCTTCAATTGCGCCTACTACTTCGTGGGCTTCGACGGCGAGTTACCGCCGGTCGCGCCCGATCCGATACCGGATCGGCAAGCATGCGATCTCGCCGAGCCGCTGACGGTTGGCGGCTGGGCGGTCATCGCCGGCAAGACGAACATCAACTACCGCGCCGAGCCCGGACTCGGCGGGTCGCGCAGCGGAACATTGGCGCCGGGGACGGTGCTGGAATTGCTGGATGGCCCGGAAGAGGCTGACGGCTACGAGTGGTGGCAGGTTCGCAATGTGGTCATGGGCATTGAGGGCTGGCTGGCGCAGGGCGGCGTGTTGAGCAGCGGGGATTGTCTGCGCTGGCTGCTGCCGCTGGAGACGGAAGACGCGATGGACGACGAGTCGGACATGGACGAGTCAGCGGATGAGATGATGGATGAAGAGGACGACGATACCGAGCCGGAGGAATCAGCCCAGGAGGATGCCGCCGATTCCTCACCATAGACCCCGGCTGTCGCGGATGCAGTCTTTGGCGCAGTCGTCGCAAATCCAGCAATCTTTGTAGGGGCGACTCTGTGAGTCGCCCGTCAACGCACGAATCGGCGTAAGGGTGAACCTGGGCTTGCCCTCGCCATATCCAGATTCGTGACCGTTTAATCGCGCCAACCACTGAAATCGTAGTCGAAATCCACAGCCGGGCTGCGCAGTTGCGCGTCCATGCCGCCGTCGACGAAGATGCGCGCGCCGGTGATATAAGCGGCGTCATCCGAAGCCAGGAAGGCGACTGCGGCCGCCAGATCAGCCGGCGTGCCCTGACGCCCCAGCGGGATGACATCGGTCGGCGGAATCGGCGTATCGCCGACCGAACTGCCGTGATCGACGCGCGTGCTGCCCGGCACAATCGTATTCACGCGGATGTTCAGCCCGGCCAGATCGAGCGCCATCGACCGCGCCGCTGCTTCAATACCGCCCTTGCTGGTGTCGTAGCCGAACATGTGGCGATGCGCGCGCGAGGCGCCGCCGCTGCTGATGTTGATGATGACGCCGCCCTCGCCCCGCTTGGCCATCAGGCGCGCCGCCGTCTGCGAGCAGTAAAACATGCCGCTGAGGTTGACGCCCAGTGTGCGCTGCCAGGCTTCGTCGCTGTATTCCAGGAAATTCTCAATCACTCCGCCCTGGTGTACGAAGGCGGCGTTGTTGACCAGGATATCGATCGCGCCAAAAGCCTCAATCGCGGTCGTAAACAGCGCCTCGACCGTCGGCCGCTGGCTGATGTCCGCGCGCGCGTAGATGACCGCGCTGCCAAGCTCTGCAGCCAGCGCGTCGCCGGCCGCGTCGTCGATATCGGCGATGACGACATTGGCGCCCTCGGCTGCCAACCGCCGGACGCAGCCCGCGCCGATGCCATTGGCGCCGCCGGTGATGATGGCCGTTTTTCCGGATAGTCGCATGAATTGTCTCCTGTGGCATTTTGTCGATTGAATGGGCGACTCACAGAGTCGCCCCTACAGATATCGTGGTGAGACGGACGACCCACTGGGTCGCCCCTACAATGTTGTGCCGGGACGGGCGACCCACCGGGTCGCCCCTACGAAACGACAAGCAATGTAGATCTTGGGGTCAGCCATTGGCTGACCCGTTTGCGCTCAACCGCGCCAGCTTGAACGCGGAGATGTCGAATTCGCAGCCGCCGTCCAGCGCCAGTTGCGTCAGCGTCTCGCCCACGGCCGCCGAATGCTTGAACCCGTGCCCGGAACAAGGCGAAGCTACCACCACCCGCTCGGTCGCCGGATGAAAGTCGATCAAGAAATGCTCGTCCTGCGTCAGCGTATACAAGCAGACTTCGGCCTGAAGCGAACGCTCGCGCAGGCCTTTGAGCCGCGGCTTCGTCAAACGGTGGTACATGTCGGCTTTCTCCGCCTCGGTCACGACGCGTTCGACTTCGTCGGGCTGCGCGCTCGTATGGTATTGCTCGGTCACCAGCTTGACACCGTCGCGGCCGGCGTCGTTAAGCGGCGGCGCGGGAAAGACTGACCAGAAGTCCGCCAGCGTTTCGCCGATCCAGATGACATAAGGGAAGCGCGTCGGGTCGAAAGCGCTGCGATCCGCCGCTTCAAACCAGTGGATGACCTGACGGCAGACGCGGATGCCGCTGCGATGCGCCGCCGGCAGCAGCTCGCCGATCCAGGCGCCGGCAGTCAAGATCAGCTTGCTCGCGCGGTAGCTGGCAGCCTCGGTCCTGACGGTCACGCCGTCCCGGTCAGCCTTGTAGCCGGTCACTCTTTCGTTCGTGTGAATCGTCGCGCCGGCTTGACGCGCCAGCTCAAGCTGCGTTTCGATGCAGCGCTCCGGCCGCAGCACGCCCGCACCCGGTTCATAATAGGCGCGCTCGTGCGGGCGCGGGGTCAGCAGCGGGAAGCGCCGGACAATTTCGTCCGCGTTGAGGACCTCGTGCGCGATGCCGAACTTCGCGGCGATGCGCGCCGACGTCTGCACAAAGTCGCCTTGAAAATGGAAGGCGGCGGAGTTGTCCGAGCCGATGATGAGGCCGCCGCTGCGGTGAAATAGCGTCCGTCCGCTCTGCGCTTCCAGATCGCGCCAGATCTCGTTGCTGCGCCGCACGAAGGGCATGTACATCTCGCCCTCGGCGATGGCGCTACGTGTGATGCGCGTATCGCCATGGCTGGAGCCCATGCTATGCGGCGGGTCGAAGCGGTCGATGCCGAGGGCGGTCGCGCCGCGCCGGCTGGCTTGATAGAGCGCGGCCGAGCCCATCGCGCCCAAGCCCACCACGATCAGATCGTATTGCGTCGCTGTCATTCATCGTTCTCCCGGCGCAGCCTTGCCGTTGCTGCCTCGTCGATCGTCATGGTAGCAGCATCAATTGCGACGCCATAGTCGCGTTCAGCCGCTTCGACCGTGATGTAGCCCTGCCTGACGTCCGCCAGCACGCGCCCCGGCTCGCGCATGAATGACTCGCCAAAGCCGCCGCCGCCGGGCAGTTCCAGCAGAACGCGCTGGCCAGGCTGCAAGACGTAGTGGCTTTTGGGGTGCGGCCGCGAACCGTCGCTGAGGCGCAGATCGCCCGCTGCGCCGGGCTGGCCGCCCAGCAGTCCCTGGGCCGGGTTGCCCGTGCGGTCGTACATGCAGGAGTGGTTGGCCGGCGCGCCGGTGATGATCTCCAGCTCCATGATTTGCCCCAGGCCGCCGCGGAAGCGCCCGGCGCCGCCGGAATCAGCGCGCAGTTCCCGCCTGTGCATCAGCAAGGGCGCGGCCGTCTCAATCGATTCCACCGGCACGCCCATGATGCCGCTGGGAAAAGCCGTGGCCGAAAGACCATCGCGGTCGCAGGCGGCGCCCATCCCGCCGGCCGAGAAGAAAACGTAGGCGAATTCGCGGCCATTTTCGTCCAGGCCGTCCATCATGGTATTCCACAAGCCGGCCGAGCCATTGGCGATGACCTGCTCCGGCACGACTTCGGACAGCGCAGTCAGCAGCGGCTGGCTGACGAAGTGGCCGATCAGATGGCGGGCGCTGACCGGCGCCGGCCGTTTGCAGTTGAGAATCGAGCCCAGGGGCGCACGCACCTCTATCGGGCGGAAAGCGCCTTCATTGTTGGGGATGCCCGGCGCCAAGGCCGCCATCAGCGTGTAGGTCGTGTAGGCATGGGTGTAATTCAGCACGACATTGATGCCCCGGTCGACCTGGGGCGACGAACCGGCGTAGTCGACGCTCAGCGAATCGCCCGCCACCGCGATCTCGCAGGCGATGGTCAGCGGTTGGTCGAAGCCGTCGATGGCGATGGTGTTGCGGTAGGCGCCATCGGGCAGTCGCCCAATGGCGGCGCGCACGGCCGCTTCGGTGCGGTCCAGGATTTGCGCCGAGACCGCCTCGATATCGGGCAGGTCGTATTCTTCCAGCATCTCGATCAGCTTGCGCGCGCCGACCTGGTTGCCGACTTCCTGGGCGTAGATATCGCCGATAACTTGATCGGGCACGCGCACGTTGGCGCGGATAATATCGAAGAGCTGCTGGTTCGGCTCTCCCGCGCGGAAGAGCTTCATCAGCGGGATGGCCAGCCCCTCTTCGTAAAGCGAGCGCGCATCGCCACCCATCGTGGCGCCGCCGATATCGACCGCGTGACAGGTGCTGGCAAACCAGGCCACGCCGCGTCCGCGATAAAAGACCGGCGAGACGATTGTCAGGTCAAAGAGATGCCCAGACGCCTCCCAGGGGTCGTTCGTGATCAGCGTGTCGCCCGGGTCGAGGCTGTCGATGGGATAATTGGGCGCGATAAAGTTGCGCACGCAATTGGCCATGGTGTTGATGTGGCCGGGCGTGCCGGTGACGGATTGGGCGACCATATTGCCCGCGCGGTCGAATACGCCGGCGGACAGGTCGCCCGCTTCGCGCACGACCGTTGTGAACGACGAGTGGATCAGCGCTGCCGCCTGCTCGTCGACGACGGAGATCAGCCGTCTCCAGATGACTTCAAGCGTGATGGGGTCGATCATGGGGTTTTCCGCTGCACTCAAGCTCTTCGTCCTCATCGCTTTCCGCATTAGACATTTGTATTCGCCAGATGCCACTGATTGCTGGTTTCACGCCGATATGATATGATAACGCAATGATATGTCACAAATACGATGCCGCTGGCGTTTAGCGAATCTGTCAAACACAGTTGAGCAGGAAGTTTAGACTACCGTCATGGTCGCGTAAAGACCGTCAATAATGCGTAGTCCTAAATCAAGAGGAGAATTGATATGGCGCAAACAGCCCCCCAGTATGATGCTGATCCAAAGCCGTTTCCCAGCTTGTCGCCAGATGAACAACGCATCGCCAATGCGGTCGTAGCTGCCCTACAGTCTGAATTGAAGCCAATCAGAGAAACGCAAGAGCAGCACTCGAAAATACTCGAGCAGCACTCGAAAATACTCGAGCAGCATTCTGAACTCCTCGCCAATATCCAACCCATCCTCGACACGCAGGAGCAGCATACAAAACTATTGGTGAACATCCAGCAAGAGTTGCGTGACATCAACAAGATTCTCGCTGCCGAAGGGTTTATTCCAGATAATCCCGACTACTAGAGCTAGTGGACATTATCGCTTGGCTCGTGCTAAGCTGTTGTCGGGTGTTTGGTGAGATCCAGCACTGACCCTTAGACCGCTCTGGACAGACGGGGTTAGGGGAAGACGAGGGAATCCTCCGGGGACTCCAACGACTCTAAGGGGCTCGCGACTTATACGGCGAGCCCTTTGGCATTTGTATCGCGTCACGCTTGCGCATCCTCCCGCGTCAGCAGCAGGCAGCCGCTCGCCGCGACCGCCACAGACCAGCCCGGCGCGACCACCGTCGTCGACGCCTCCTCCTCAATGATGCAGGGTCCCTCCGCTGACCAGGACGCGCTGAGCCGCTCGCGGCGGAATACGGGCGTTTCCATGGGCGCCTGGTCGGGCGCAAATCGCACATGACGGCGCGCGACCGGGCTGTCACTCGCGGTCCGCGCTTCGCCAAATTCTGCCGCGTCGACTCGGGGCTGGGGCCCGCTGATCAGGATGCGCCAGTTGACCGCTTCTATCGGCACACCATCCGCAAGTTGCCCGTAGAAGGCGCGATATTCGGCTTCAAAGACGCGTCGCATCTCGGCGATGTGCCGCTGTTGTAATTCGTCCATGGCGAAGGGCACGCGTACCTCGTACCCCTGCCCGACATAACGCATGTCTATGTTGAGGCGCGCGCTGATGTCCTGCGCGGCCACGCCGGCCGCCTCGACGATGCGCCGGCCGTCCTGCTCCAGTTCGGCCAGGATGCGGTTGAGTTCGCCAAGGTCAAGCTCGTCCAGGCGCGACACGTAGCTGCGCGTGAAGTCGAAAGCGATTGGCGCGGTCAGAAATCCAAAGGCCGATGCCACGCCGGCTATTGGTGGGATGATGATGCGGCGGACGCCCAGACCGCTTGCCACCCCGCAAGCGTGTACCGGACCGGCGCCGCCGGTGGCGACCATGCAGTAGCGGCGGATTTCCAGGCCGCGCTCGGCGGCGTGAACGCGCGCGGCCGCCGCCATATTCTCGTTGACGAGCTGATGCACGCCCCAGGCCGTTCGCTCAAGCGGCAGGTCAAGCGCTGCTGACAACTTTGCGAAGGACGCCCGCGCGGCCTGGCGATCAAGCTGAATGTCCCCGCCAGCGAAATAGTCGGGATTGAGATACCCCAGCAGCAGGTCGGCATCGGTGACGGTGGGCTGCGTCCCGCCAGCGCCGTACGAAGCCGGTCCCGGCGATGAGCCGGCGCTCTCTGGCCCGATGGCGGGCAAACCCAGCGCGTTCAGATGCGCGATGCTGCCGCCGCCGGCGCCGATCTCGATCATTTCGATCATGGGCGTCATCAGCGGCAGGCCGCTGCCGCGCTTGAATCGATGCACGTGCGCCACCTCCGACTGGTGGCTGATGGCGAGTTCACCGGCGCGGGTCAAGGCCGCTTTGGCGGTGGTGCCGCCCATGTCGAAGGCGAACACATCGGTTTGCCCCAGCAGCCGCCCCCAGTGCAGGCCCGCCAGCGCGCCGCCAGCAGGGCCGCTCTCGACCAGCCTTATGGGAAAATCGCGCGAGGCGGCTACGGTGGTCGTGCCGCCGCTGCTCAGCATGATATTCAGCGGGGCGGCGATGCCGCTGGACTGCAGACCCTCCTCCACGCGCTCGAGATAGCGGCCGGTGACAGGCTGGACGTAGGCGTTGGCGATCGTGGTCGAGGCGCGCGGATACTCGCGCATGCCCGGCGCGACTTGATGCGACGCCGAGACAGCGACCCCGGGCAGCTCGGCTTCGACGATTTCCCGCGCCGCCAACTCATGCGCCGGGTTGGTATAGGCATGTAGGAAGCAGATGGCGACGGCTTCGACTCGCTCGGCGCGCAACTGAGCGCAGACCTGGCGCAGGCAGGCCAGGCAGGCCAAGTCTAGCGGCTGCCATACGCGCCCGTCCGCCAGCGTTCGCTCCGGCACATCAAAGCGCAGCCGGCGTTCCGCCAGTGGCGCGGGCTTGCGCAAAGCCAAATCGTACATATCGTAGCGGCCTTCGTTGCCGATCTCGACGGCGTCACGGAAGCCGGCTGTCGCCAGCAGCGCCGTCCTGGCGCCTTTGCGCTCGATGAGCGTGTTGGTGATCAGCGTGGTGCCGTGGACCACATAGCGAATCCGGGCGGGGGACAAGCCCGCCCGCTCCAGCAAGCTGCGCGCGCCTTCCAGTACCGCAAGCGAGGGATCGGGATAGGTGGTCAGCAGCTTCTCGACGGCGACGCGCCCGCTGTCGAAATCCAGGGCGACCAGATCGGTGAAGGTGCCGCCGATATCAATTGCGAGCAGGACAGTGGGCGCGGTCATAGGCGGAGGTTCCTCGCGGACAAAATCGCGCATCATCATACGAGCGGCGCGGCGGGCTGTCAAGCAAATGCGCGTGAGTGTCGGCTGCCATCCGGGATTATGAAGTTTGTACCGTTCCGTAAATTGCAGCAGGCGAACTCGCATAGCACAAACGCAGCGCACATAGCTAGGGCGATCTCTGCGAAAAGCAACATCTGATTGCGAAAATCGCCAAGCGCGGCTCCCCTCTCCGATGATTCGGAGAGGGGCCGGGGGTGCGGTAGAAAAAAGCGCGCCAAGCGCCTGAAGCGGGCAATCCTATATGAGCATAATTGAGTTTAGAAGCCGATTGATGGAGGAAGCGCATGAGTCGCGAGTTCGTGATTCTAGTGTTGGCGCTTGAGGCGATGATGGCGATTTATACCGTTGGCTGGGTAATTCGTCGGCTACGGAGAGACGACCTGCGCGAGTTAGTATTGCCTTCCAGATAAGAGAACATCGGACTAGAGACCAGAAGTTCGCGCTTCACGACATGATTGCTCTTGGCCGGCCGGTCAACGGCTGGCGTTGTACCAGTGATCCGGCAGGGCGCCTCTCTGTGCCGCCAGCAGTTCGCGCAGAATAGCATCAGCATCCGTAATCGAATTGGTCAGCGGGTCGGTCATCAACGCGCGGCGCAGCAAACCGTAGTCGGCCCTGACGACAGCTTCCGCCGTCAGCTCATGCGTATCCAGCACCAGCTCGTTCAGCCCGCGCAAGCCGCGCGGCATCTCCCCGACCGGGCGCGGGCGCGGGCCCTCCATATCCACATCGCAGAGCAACTCCAGGAAGGCATCATCGCCCATGTTGCTGACGGCGCCGCGATTGGGCGTATTGATATAGAAAGGACGCCCCAAGCCGCCGACCATACTCTCGATGATGTCGGTGGCGTGCTCGGGGCCCAGCGCCGTCATGAACTCTGTGATGGGCCTCCCGCCGCTGATGAAGTCGTCGACTTGACGCCACATGGCGGCGTGCCGGGCGTAGCGCGTCTCGGTTTCCCAAATCGATAACGGCGGTATGTCCTCAGCGAGGCGTCCGTGCCCCTGATAAAAGCGCAGATACTCCTTCGTGTGGGAGACGCAGGCAGGAACATAACCGAATATTTCATAGAGCTGCCAGGCGATGGCGTCATTGTGCAGGGCTTTGGCGCCTTTGTCGCCGTCCATGCCGGTGTAAGCGGATTCTCGGCGCAGCGACTCGGCGATCCGCGCGCTGACATCGCGGCCGCGATGCTCGGCTTTTAGCAGCCAGGTGAAGTGGTTGACGCCGCTGATGCGCAGGTCGAATTCAGCGTCCAGGTCAGCATGCCATTCTTCGGCCTGGGCAATGAGGCCGGCATGCTTGGCGTAGCGCGCTTTGACATGCGGCATATGCAGGGAGTCGCAAAGGGCGAAGCTCTTGAGCTGCGGCGCGTAGCGAGCCAGCGCCATGCCGTTGACCGCGCTGGGATTGATATAGTTGATCACCCAGGCCTCGGGGCATAGTCGTTCAATATCGGCGGCGCAGTCCATGATCAGCGGCAATTCCCGCATGGCGCGAAAAATGCCGCCGGGGCCGATGGTATCGCCGCTGCACATGCGCACGCCGTACTTCTCGCTGATCTGGCAATCCAGCCCGCGGTAGCGCACGGTGTCAGCAGCAAAACTGAGCACAACGAAATCGGCGCCGGGCAGGGCGTCGCGCCAATCCGAGGCGACTTCGATATTCAGCGCAACGCCGGCTTCAGCGGCTACCATCTCCGCCAGCCTGCCCATCTTCTCCATGCGTGCCGGGTCATTATCCACCAGCGCCAGCGTACCAGCGTTCAGAAGTGGCGAATGTACCATTTGCCAGATGGCTTGCCGGCCAAAGAACAGGCTGCCCGAGCCGATGACGACGACTTTAGGTGACTGAATGTCCGACATGTGGATCTCTCGATTCGCATTCGAGCGGACGGGCCCGCGCGTTCACTCAGGCTGGTTGTGCTTGTCGGCTGCGGCGCGGACGCCGCGCGCGACGCCGCTGACGATTCTGGCGCGCGGGTTTACTCGCGCCGTTCTGTCGCGGCTTGCCAGCGCCATTCTGGCGCGTTGGCGCGGGCGTGGCCGAAGCGAAGGGATGCTCGCTGACCACCGCAATCGGCTGCTGAATCAGCGCTTCGATTTCGCGCAGGTACTTCCGCTCATCGACCGCGCAAAACGAATAGGCGATGCCTTTCGCGCCGGCGCGCGCGGTGCGGCCGATGCGATGGACGTAGCTCTCCGCGATATTGGGCAAGTCGAAGTTGATGACGTGCGTCACCGAGTCGATGTCCAACCCGCGCGCGGCGATATCAGTGGCGACCAGGACGGGCGTATGCCCCGACTTGAATCGCGCCAGCGCGCGCGTCCGCGCTGTTTGAGATTTGTTGCCGTGGATGGCTTCCGCTGGGATGCGGGCGCGGCTTAATTGCTTGGCCAGGTTGTTGGCGCGGTGCTTGGTGCGGGTGAAGACCAGTACGCGCTGCGAGGCCGGGTCGCGCAAGATGTGCTTGAGCAGCGCGCGTTTGTCGCCGCCTTCCACAAAATAAACGAATTGGGCAATCGTTTCCACGGTGCTGGATTGCGGATTCGCCTCCACCTCAACCGGGTCCGTCAAAAGGCTGTGGCTCAATTCCTGGATGGCCTGCGGCATCGTGGCCGAGAAGAGCATGTTCTGGCGCGCCTTGGGCAGACGCTTGATGATGCGTTTGACATCGTTGATGAAGCCCATATCCAACATGCGGTCGGCTTCGTCGAGGATGAAGTACTCCAGCCGGTCCAGCCGGATATAGCCTTGATTCATCAGGTCTTGCAGGCGGCCCGGCGTGGCTACGACGATATCGACGCCGCGCTGCAAAGCCGTGACTTGCGGCCCCTGGCCGACGCCGCCGAAGATGGCTGTATGCCGCAGCGCGCTCTCGCGGCTGAACTTGCCGAACTCTTCGTCGATTTGCGCCGCCAATTCCCGCGTCGGCGCCAGTACCAAGACGCGGATGCGCCGCTTGCCCACGGCCGGTTTGAGCATCTGGACGATGGGCAGCGCAAAGGCAGCCGTCTTGCCGCTGCTGGTATGGGCGCAGCCGACGATATCGCGTCCGGCGAGGATTTCCGGGATGGCGCGGACTTGAATCGGCGTCGGCGCCGTGTAGCCGACGCGCTCGACCGCGCGCAGCATCTTGCTGTTGAGTTGCAGGTCTTGAAAGTTCATGGGATTTGATTTTCTCGATGTTCGTCTTTGAAGCAACGATTCAGTGTCTAACAGATTCGCCGATAATGCCAGTGCCGTGTTCTCTGTGCCCTCTGTGTATCCTCTCTTTCCTCTATGGTATGAGATTCTCGTACAGTGTTCGCTATGGCAAATTTATCCTCGACACGCCCATTCCCAATCGACGCATACGCTTTCGCGCTTGCCTGTTGTATCATGCGGGCGTTCGAATCCAGTCAAACGAAAACGGGCGAGAAAATGACGAATCCATACACGTACGCCAAGGCTAATCAGGAACGATTTCTTGAGGAATATCAAGAGCTGCTGCGCATCCGCACCATCAGCACGCAGCCGCGGCACGCCGATGATGTGGCGCGCGCGGCCGAGTGGCTGCGGGCGATGATGCTGCGCATCGGCATGGATAGCGCGGAAGTCATCTTGATGCCCGAGGGTCGTTGCCCGCTCGTGTTAGGCGAGTGGCGCGGCGCAGGCGCGGGCGCGCCTACGGTGTTGATCTACTGCCATTATGACGTGCAGCCGGCCGAAGTCGCCGATGGCTGGGATACCGAGCCCTTCGAGCCGACCATCAAGGACGGCCGGCTCTACTGTCGCGGCGCCGTCGACAGCAAGTTGCACGTGATGGCGAATCTCAAAGCGGTGGAGAGCTGGCTGGCCGCCGACGAGAAGCCCAAGGTCAATATCAAGGTTGTGCTGGAAGGCGAAGAAGAATCCGGCTCGGAGAATATCAACGCCTTTATCGCGCGGCATCCCGAGCGGCTGGCGGCCGATATCGCCGTGATCTCCGATGGCGCGATCCTGGCGCCCGAGCAGCCCAGCCTGACCTACGGCCTGCGCGGCGTCACTGCCCTGGAACTGCACGTATCAGCGCCGGTCAGCGACTTGCATAGCGGCCATTGGGGCGGCTCGGTGCATAATCCGATTCAGGCGCTTAGCGAAATCCTCGCCCAGTTGCACGATGAAAATGGTACGGTGACGGTTCCCGGCTTCTACGACGACGTCGAGCCGGTCACAGCCCAAGACCGCGCCCTGTTGGAAAAAGTCGAGCCCTACATGCAGGCCGAATGGAACGATGTCGTGGACGCGCCGGCCGTCTGGGGCGAAGCCGAGTATATCTTGCCCGAACGCCTGGGCGCGCGCCCAACGCTGGAGATCAACGGCATCCACGGCGGTTACGCCGGCCCCGGCATGAAGACTGTGCTGCCCGCCCGCGCCTTCGCCAAGATCACCTGCCGCCTCGTGCCCCGGCAGGACCCGGACCGCGCGCTCAACTGCGTCGTCGAGCACATCAAGCGCATCGCGCCGGAGACGGTCAAGGTCGACTTCCAATTCGGCGGCATGGGCGCTGCGGCCGTCCTGCTTGATGTCGACGGTCCGGCCATGTCCGCAGCAGCCGCAGCCTATACCTACGCCTGGGGCGTCGAGCCGGTGTTTGAGCGCGCAGGCGGCAGCGTGCCCATCACCTTCGAGTGCATGAAAGTGGCGAAGGAAGTCGTGATCATGAGCTACGGCTTGAAGAGCGGCCGCGCTCACGGTCCGAACGAGAATGTCTATCTGGGGAACTTCTACAAGGGCATCCAGTCGACCATCAAGTTTATCGACGTGGTGGGCGAGGGGCTGGCATAGAGCCCGTGTGGCGCGCTTGCTTCGCGCCGTTCGCCAAACGCTAACCCACCCGCGGCTGAGCTTTACACTCAATTTACAGCCGCGAAAAACTCTGGCAACGCGTCTCCCGCAAAATGCCGGCAAGTTGAGGACGAAATCCCTCGTCCTTGAACATGAGGCAAAGGAGACTTGCCAAGATGTCTTTCAAACGATTCACCATAGTAATCACATTGTTCGCCTTGTTGACTGCCGCCGTCAGCGCTCACGATGAACGCGACCCGAAGGGCCGCGCCATCGCCGGATATTGGCACAGCGGCCCCAGCGTCTTGCTGGCCGACCCCATCGTCCTGGAAGCGACTGGCCTGGAAAGCGAGGACTTGCGCGCCGCGCTGCAAGACGGCAGCAGCATCAGCGACTTGATCGCGGCCAACGACGGCGATGTCGAGTCCGTCATTGCGGCATTGGCAGCGCAAGCGGCCGAGTCGATCAACGCGCGGGCTGCCGCATCAATTGAGGGCCTTGAAGCGAGCTTCAACGAAGTGATGGAAGAAAGCCACCGCCCGCGTTTCCCCTGGTGGCGGCGGCGGCACAATCCCGTGCGCGAATTCTTCGGCGCCTGGGGCATGCGCGAAACCATCACGCAAGCGACCGGCCTGAATGTAACCGAGCTGAATACGGAGCTGCTGCGAGGCGCGACCATCGCCGAGTTGATCACTGCCAATGAGGGCGATGTCGGCGCTACGGTTTCGACGCTGGTGGAGCAGGCGACGGCGGGCATCAACGAAGCGGCAATCGCCCGCATCCAGCACTATGAGGAAGCGGTCGTCGAAGCCTTCGAGGCCGACTTCAGCGACAGGTCGCGGCGCTGGCGGAAATGGCGTCCGCGTCATGGCGCCTTCTTCAGCTTCCGGGGCGTCTACGATGGCAGCATGCCCGCTGACGACCATAGCAGTCAGGAAGCGAATACGCTTTCCCAAGCCGAAGAAGACTAGAGCTAACCCACTTTCAGCCTTGAGAAGCGTGGGCGCGATGCCTGCGCTTTTCGCATTGAAGGTAACGCCTGTGTACTACCGTCCCACGTCCATTCGGGGCGAGACTCGCGCGAGCGGCAATCAGGCTGGCGCGGATTCACGCTGTCCAGTCCCAGCGTCCTTCGTCCAGTGTCACTGCTTCGCCTTCGCCCGGCCAGGGCGGCGTTGTCGCGATGATGAATTCCAGCGGGACGGCGCCCGTATTCTGGAATTGGAAGTCCGTGCCCAACGGGATCGTCAAGCTCTGGCCCGGCGCGACGTCCAGGATTTGCTCGCGATTGCCCTGCTTGCGCCAGACTTGCCCGGCCCCGGCCAGAAAGAACCAGACTTCCTCCACCGTCCGGTGCCGCACCGGAATTGTGACCGCGCCGACCGGCAGCGTACAGTGCACGACGCTCGCTCCGTCCAGGCTGTGCAGCAGGCGAATCTGCGAGCCGTCCGGCGCCAGCGCATCGTAGTCGCGCGCGACTTGATTGCTCTCAAAGGGCCGCATTCTTCTCCCCCATCCCCCGGCCCCTTTCTATCGATCTCTATCGAGAGCATCCCATTAAGAGGGAAGGGGAGCCAAATCGAAACCGACCCGTATATTAGATGAAGTCCCTCCCTCATCTTGGGGGAGGGATTTAGGGTGGGGGCTTAACCCCTGCCTCCCAGCGCGCGCGCACGGCGTCCCATACCTCGGGATTGATCAAATGCGGCGGCCGCTCGCCCCGCAGAACTTGCAGCACCTGTTCCAGCGCATGAACCACCAGGCGGCGTTTGCCGACTACTGTGGCGCTGGCCACATGCGGCGTGATCACGACATTGTCGCGCCCCAGCAGCGGGTTGTCCGCCCTCGGTGGCTCAATGTCGGTAACATCCAGTCCGGCGCCGAAGAGCTGCCCGCGGTCGAGGGCGGCCGCCAGCGCCGCTTCGTCGACGTGGCCGCCGCGCGAAACATTGACGAAGACCGCGCCCGGCTTCATTTGCGCGAAACGCTCGGCATTCATGATATGGTAGGTCTCGTCATTGAGGGGCAGATGCAGCGATACGAAATCCGAACCGCCCAGCAATTCCGCCAGCGTATCCGCCTTTGCCACGCCCAGACGCCGGAAGCGCTCGTCGCTGATGTAGGGATCGTAGGCGACGACCTTCATGCCGATGGCGCGGGCGATGCCGCTGACATGCCCGCCAATCCGCCCCAGGCCGACCAGGCCCAGTTGTTTGCGGTCCATCTCCAGCGCGACGTATTCACCCCAGAGGTTTTTGCGCGCGCCGCTTTCCAACATGCGGTCAAGCTCGTTGGTGACGCGTTTGATATTGCGCGCAACCATCATCATCAGGGTCAGCGCCTGCTCGGCTGTGGAGACGGTGGGCGCGTCCGGCGCGTTGACCACGGCGATATCCCGCGCGCTGGCGGCGTCCACATCGACTTTGTCGTAGCCGACGCCGGTGCGGGCGATGACTAGCAGGCGCGGGGCGCGATCCATCGCCGCGGCGTCATAGACGCGCCCGCTGGCCATGACGGCGTCGGCTGCTTCCAGGCGATGGTATGGATCGCGCGCGACTTCTTCGCCGGGGGCGATTCCTCGGGCGACATCTTCAAACAGTGGCCGGAATTCGTCCGGCGTCTCGGATTCGAACCAGATATTTGGCATCGTGCGGTCCTTGCTTGCGCGCAATTTAGAAATGTACATTCTCGTCAATGATTTGCCCGGCGTCGTCGGTCTCAGCGCGGATTTGCTTGAATTCCGCCGTCAGCGCGCGGTTGAAGGCCGAAATGTCGGAGCTGTGCATGACCAGGTTGGCGCCGGCTCTGATCCAGGCGATTTCGTGATGCGCGAAATTGTGGTGGATGCCGATGCCGACGCCGGCCGCCCGCGACTTGCTGATGATGCTGCGGATGGCGGCGTCAAAGGTCGGGTGGTCGTATTGCTCGGGCAGGCCCAGGCTGCAGGATAGATCGTGCGGGCCAACCAGGACGCAGTCGATGTAAGGCAGCTTCAGAATCTCGTCCAGCGCGTCCAGCGCCGGCACGCTCTCGATATTAATGAAGAGCGCATTTTTGGCGTTGCGCTGCGCCAGGTAGTCGGCGAGTTCGGGCTCGAGCTCGCGCTCGCCGTCCAGCGCCGCGCGCAGCTTCTCGCCTTTCAGCGGGCCGAACTTGACCGCGCCGCCCAGCGCCTTGACCTGCTCCGGCGATTCGATATAGGGCGCGATGATGCCATGCGCGCCGCCGTCCAGCGTCATCTGCGCCAGATAGGGGTCGGGCGCCGGAATGCGCACGACCGGCGCCAGGCCCAGCGCGGCGAAAGTGTGGCACATCCAGGAGATCATGTTGCGGTCTTGCGGCGTGTGCTCGGTGTCGATGAAGACCATATCGAGGTCCAGATTCTGCACCACGCGCGGCCATATCGGCGACGGCGAATAGATGGCCGTGCCATAAACCCGCCGCCCCGCGCGCAGCGCTTGTATCAACTCTTGTCCATGCATCCCGTCTTCTCTTGTCGTCTCGGTCGGTCAGTCAGTTTGGGATATTAGCCATTGCCGCCGGATAAGTCAAAGCGGGCTTTGCAAGTGAGCGTTCGATCGGGATAGCAGCCTCGCAATCGCATCAGAGTCGACTGTGCGTACGGGCGAGCCGGTGGCTCGTCCCTGATTACGTTCCAAAACACTGTGGGGGGCGGCCCCCGCACCCCCCCCAAAAGAGGGGGGAGCCTATTAAGAGGGTGGAATATAAAAACAAAAAAAGGCCCAAGA
>VXLV01000089.1:36526-99242 GCA_009841405.1 Chloroflexota bacterium
TGCTTGTGTGGTTTCTCGCGGCCCCCCCCCCAACAAATCCACCCCGCGCCTCGGGGGCGCCGGGGGGCGCGGGGCCCCCCCCCCTGACTCCGCACAAACCCTGTAGGGGCGGCCAACCTGGCCGCCCGCATTAGCGTCGGCATGCCTTTACGGGCGACCTGGTAGGTCGCCCCTACGCCCGCCTTGGATAATGCTGTCACAGCGAGAATCCCGGCGCTACCCGCAACGTCCCGCTTAAACTGACGTAATTCGATACAATCGTATTGGTTGCGCGATTGCGAACCCGAGCACGATGGCTATTTTCAGTTCGAAACGCGAGCGCCGGATCTGGCTAGCGGTGGCGATCGTCCTGGCGGGCATCTACGCCACGCTGGGCCAGACGCCGGCGATCGTCGCCGCGTTAGGCACAGATCTGATCGAAAGCGCGGAAGCCAACCTCGTCTTCGCGCTGCTGATTCTGCTGGTGGTGATCCCGGTCTTCTTCGTAGACAAGCGGTTGGCTCGGCTCGAGATCGCGGTCGGCATCGGCATCCTCGCCGTGTTCCTGCTGACCTGGCTGCGGCTGGGCTCCTGGGAAGAACGCACGCACCTCTTCGAGTACGCGCTGGTCGCTGCGCTCGTGCATGAAGCGCTGCTGGAACGGCGCGACAACGGGGGCCGCGTGCCCGCGCCAACGCTGCTGGCGCTGCTGATGTCACTGCTACTCGGTTTGTTGGACGAGACGATACAATACTTGCTGCCCAACCGCGTCTTTGACCCGGTCGATGTCGCCTTCAATTCGCTCGCCGCTACGGTGATTATCGGGTCGAGATGGCTGTTCCGGCAGCTGCGGGCCTGGGTTGAGCGCCGCCGAGGCCGAGTATGACGCGCGGCAGCGCTTACACGTAGCGAGAATCTGGAGGAAAAGATGCGACTGGGACTGAATATCGGCTATTCCGGCGCGCGGATCGACCTGCCGCTGGATCTGATTCAAGAAGCCGACCGGCTGGGCTATCATGCTGTCTGGGCCGCGGAAGCCTATGGCTCCGATTGCATCACGCCGCTGGCCTGGATCGGCGCTTTGACGCGCAAGATCAAGCTGGGCTCCTCCATCATGCAGATGCCCGCGCGCAGCCCGGCCATGACCGCCATGACTGCTATCACCCTGGATCAGCTTTCGGGCGGGCGCTTCTTGCTCGGGCTGGGGCTATCGGGCCCGCAAGTTGTGGAAGGCTGGCATGGCCGCCCTTACGGCAAGCCGCTGGGCAAGACCCGCGAATACGTCGCTATTGTGCGCAAGATTCTCGCGCGTGAGGCGCCGCTGACGCACAACGGCGACCACTATCAGATTCCCTTTCAAGGGGCGGGCGCCACCGGCCTAGGCATCCCTCTGAAGAGCATCATCCACGGCCGCTCCGACCTGCCGATTTATCTCGCCGCCATCGGCCCCAAGAATGTCGCGCTGACCGCCGAGATCGCGGATGGCTGGCTGCCGATCTTCTTCGCGCCCGCTCACTACGACACTGCCTACGCGCCTGCCGTGAACGCGGGTCTGGCCCGGGCCGGCGCCGGCAAAAGCCGTGGTCAATTCGATATCGCGCCCTCGGTTACAGTCGTCATCGAAGACGAGCTGGAACTCGCCTACAATCAGCTCAAGCCGGTTCTGGCGCTGTACATCGGCGGCATGGGCGCAAAAGGCAAGAACTTTTATCACGATTTGGCATGCCGCTTCGGTTTCGCCGAGGCGGCCGATACGATTCAGAACCTGTACTTGCAGGGGCGCAAGGGCGAAGCCATCATGGCCGTGCCCGACGCCTTGGTCGACGCGGTGGCTCTGGTCGGCTCGAAGGCGCGCATCCGCGACCGGCTGCAACTCTGGCGCGACTGCCCGGTGACGACGCTGAATATCACCGCATTCACGGTTGACGCCGTCCGCTTTCTGGCGGAGGAAGTGCTTTAGTCGGCGCATAATTCGCAATACCAATCCAGCCTTGTAGCGGCGACCCGATGGCTCGCCCGAAATCTATGCCGTAAACATTGGGCAGGGGGCGAGCCGATGGCTAGCCCCTACAATGTTTTTCTCTGTGTTCTCTGTGATCTCTGTGGTTAAATTCCCTTATCATGCTCGCTCAGACCCGCATCGCCCTCAAGCCCCTGCGCATTGGCGACATCGTCATCGACGCGCCACTGACCCTGGCGCCGATGGCCGGGCACACCAATTTCGCCCTGCGCAGCCTGTGCCGTGAGCTGGGCGGCTGCGGCCTGGTCTGCACCGAACTCATCAGCAGCAATATCGTCAAGAATTCGCGCCGGCGGGCTGTGCAGCGCTTCGACTGGCGCGCGAGCGAGCGCCCGGTCGCCGTTCAGCTCTTCGGCGTCGAGCCGCAAATTGTCGCCGAAGCGGCGCGCGTTGTCGTCGATCATGGCGCCGATATCGTCGATATCAATATGGGCTGCTGGGTGCCCAAGATCGCCAAAAAGGGCGCTGGCGCGGCGCTGCTGCGCGATGTCCGCGCTGCGACCGCTGTGGTCGAGGCGGTGGTGAAGGCGGTTGACGCGCCGGTCACGGTCAAGGTGCGCAGCGGCTTTGAGGACGGCGTCGTCACCGCCGTGCCCTTCGCGGTCGCGGCCGAAGCCGTTGGCGCCCAGGCAGTGGCGGTGCATGCGCGCTTCGCCGGGCAAGGTCACAGCGGCGCGGCCGACTGGGAGGTCATCGCCGCGGTCAAGGACGCCGTGCGCCACATGCCCATCATCGGCAACGGTGATGTCCACTCCGGCGAAGACGCCCGGCGCATGCTCGACCAGACTGGCTGCGACGCCGTAATGCTCGGACGGGCGGCGCTGGGGCGGCCCTGGCTCTTCCGGCAAGTCGCGACCTACTTGGCGACCGGTATCAGCTTGCGAGAGCCGTCCCGAGCCGAGCGCGCCCGCATCGCCCTGCGGCACGCGCAGTTGACACTGGAAACGACTCATCTGCCCGAGCATGTCGCCGTCCGCGAGCTGCGGGGCCAAATCAGCAAGTACAAGCTGGACGCGCCCGGCTCGGCAAAGGTGCGGAATCGGCTGGTGCGGATTGAGTTTTACGCCGAGTTGGAGTCTATTCTTGGCAGCGTTGCAAATGAAACGCAATAATGTTCTGTGGCGAGACCTGCGGCTTGGGATGAATTGTCAACTGTGCCATATTCTTGCAACCAAGTCGTTCAGCGCATTTTCGAGTCATACTCCAGAGCTTCCACAATGACAGATTGGCTACGCTACATTGTGGTTATTTCACTTTTCCCGATCATTCCTGCCTCTGTTTTCTCTTTGCTGAAAGGCGAGACTTTGCAAGTTCAAGGCATACTCGACGGTTCAGAACTCGATACGCTATCCGTGGTTATTCTAGCGAGTACAAGAAGTGACTTGGAAAGTCTTCGCTTGCGCTATCCAAGACCGGAAACTACCGCCGAGTGACAACTTTGCTTGTACCCGATATGTTACAATGCAGCGTCTTCTATGGTACGGCTGATGTGAAATTGAGTTGCCAAAAGCGGGCTGATCTCCAAATTGGCAAGCATCGAACCAACCATGTGGCTAGCCAGCCCGATGAACAGTTCAGACGTTTCAATGCTCAAGCAATTTCACATCAGACTTTCCTGATGTCCATAAGCTTGAGTTCGAGGGTTTGCTGTTCAGCGACCCGAGTAAGCTTGCGTCTGTCTTAAGACGGCCGGATTTGTCGAAGCAATTCTGGCCGATTTGGAATGTGTTTGATACGCACGTACACATTGACGATAGTCCGGCAAGCGCGCCGAGCAAACGGCTTCAGCAGCCGTTTCCGCGCTCCAGAAAAGTTCAAATGGGCGAGCGCGCGGCACGGGCCAAAACGCTACAGAGAATCCGCCGGGAGTGCCCACTCCTTAACGACTGGCTCAGCAAGCTCGAACGTCTGCCCCCGCCGCCGGCCTAGTAGACCCCCCACAGCAGCGCCAGGCCCAGCAGCATGGTCAGCAGCGTGACTAGCGTCATGCCCGCGCCCACGCGCGAAAAGTCGCTGAACTTATAGCCGCCCGGCCCCATCATCAAGATATTCACCGGGTGCGAGATCGGCGTGATGAAAGCCAGCGAGCAAGCCATGGCCACCGCCAGAGCCATCGCGCGCGGGTCAATGCCCATTTGGAGCGCGACTTTGATGGCGATCGGCCCCACCAGCAGGGGCGTCACTTGCCCGCCGATGACCTGCACGACCAGCATCGTCAGCACGGCGATGACCGCCGTCAACAGCAGCGGGCTGGCGTACGCCAGGCTCGCTTCCAGGATGGCGCCGACGCGGTCGGCCAGGCCGGTCTCGGTGATCGCCAGGCTGAGCGGCAGCATGCCCGCGACCAGGAATACCGTGCGCCAATCCACCGCCGCGTAGAACTGGTCCATCCGCAGGCAGCGGGTGAGCGCCATGCCCGCCGCGCCCGCCAGCATGGCAATCGGCAGGGGCACGATGCCCAAGACGGCTATCGCCAGGGCGAGGGCGGTGATGAGAATCGCGAAGGGCGCTTTGCGGCTTTCAATCGTTTGCGCCGAGTATTCGCCGGCGGGCAAGATGAAGTCGCGGCTGCGCGACAGATCCTGGATGTCCGCCGCTTGGCCCATGACCAGGATGGCGTCGCCGACTTTCAGCGGCATATTGCGCACGCCAGTGTGGTAGCTGCGTCCATCACGCCAAATCGCCATCGCCAGCAGGCCCGAGTCGCGGTTGAGTTTCAGCTCGGAGAGCGTCTTGCCGATGGCGTTGGAGCGGGGCGCGATCATGATCTCGATGGGTTCGATCGGCAACTCGTCCACGGCCGCGAGCGCGCCATTCTCGATGAGCTCGATGCCCCAGGCCAGCAACTGCTGCAGCCGTTCCTCGCGGCCGACAATCAGCAACTCGTCGGACGAGTAGATCACCTGATTCGATTTGGGAATGGCGATAGTCTCGCGCCCGCGCCAGACCGCCGCCACCGTCAAGCCCAGCTTGGCGTTAATGTCGCTTTCCTGCACCGTATGGCGGGCAAGGCGGGAGCCGGGCTTGACGCGCACATGCCACACCTGCGGCGCCAATTCATAGGTATCGCGCAGGTTGACCGGGCGCTGGGACTGCGCCAGCGACGCGCCGGCGGGCAGCAAGCGCCGCCCGAAAAGCAGCATGTAGAGCAGACCCGCCGCCACAATCATGCCGCCAACCGGCATAAAGTCTAACATGCCCAGGCCGGCGATGTCCTGCGCAATCAGCAGCTCGCTCATCAAGATATTGGCGGTGGTGAAATAGGTCGCCATGCCGCCGACGGTGACGCCGAAAGCGAGCGGGATCATCAGCTTGGCGGCGGCGACATCGCTTTCGCGCGCGGCCTGCACGACGGCCGGCAGCAGCACCGCCGCCGCCGCGACATTGTTCATGATCAGGGAAACGGCCGCGCCCGCCGCCATCACCAGGGCGATCAGCTTGGCCTCGGCGCCGCGCCCGTAGGTTTGCAGCTGCCGCCCCACCCACTGCATGACGCCCGTCTGCTCCAGGCCGCGCGTGATGACGAGCAAGCCGATAATGGTGATGACGACCGGGCTGCTGAAGCCGGAGAGGGCGGCTTCGGCAGGCACGAGCCGCGCCCCCGCGACTATGAGAAGGACGAGCAAGGCGATGATGTCGATGCGCAGACGCGTGCGGGCGATCAAGGCGAGCGCGCCGACAATGATGCCAATGACAGCGAGTTCGGGGTTGGTCAGCATGGCGCAAGTATACCCCAATGGCGCAAAAGACTCTGTGTCCTCTGTGACCTCTGTGGTTAAATCAGATTCAGTTGCCGCTAATGAGGATGAACCTATGACCAAAATCAGCTTCATCGGCGCGGGCAGCACGGTATTCGCCAAGAATCTCATGGGCGATATCTGGAGCTACCCCGAGCTGGCCGACGCCACAATCTGCCTGATGGATATCGACGCGAAGCGTCTCAAGCAGTCGCAGCAGGTGGCCGGGCACATCATCAATACGCTGGGCAACAGCCCAAAAGTAGCGGTCACGACCGACCGGCGGGAAGCGCTGGCCGGCGCCGATTATGTCGTCTGCATGATACAGGTCGGCGGCTATGAACCGGCTACAGTCATCGACTTTGAGATTCCCAAGAAATACGGTTTGCGCCAGACTATCGGCGATACGCTGGGAATCGGCGGCATCATGCGCGGATTGCGCACGATTCCCGCGCTGCTCGACATCGCGCGGGACATGGAGGCGCTCTGCCCGCGGGCGCTGCTGATCAACTATGCCAATCCCATGTGCATGAACCAGTGGGCGCTCAGCCGCGCGACCGACATCGCCACGGTCGGGCTCTGCCACAGCGTGCCGGGCACCGCTCATGAGCTGGCCCGCGATATCGGCGTTCCGCTTGAAGAGGTCAATTATCTGGTCGCCGGCATTAACCACATGGCTTTCTACCTGAAATACGAGCGGCGCGACAACGGCGACGACCTCTACCCGCTGATTCATCAGGTTTATGACGATGGGCGCGTCCCGCCGACCAATCGCGTGCGCTACGAGATGTTCAAGCGCCTGGGTTATTTCGTCACCGAATCCAGCGAGCACTTCAGCGAGTATGTGCCCTGGTTCATCAAAGACAGCGCGCCCGATTTGATCGACCGCTTCAACATCCCGCTGGACGAGTATATCGAGCGCTGCAAAGCCGGCATTATCAGCTGGCAGCTGCTGGAGCAAGCGGAAGCGGGTGGGCGCATCCCCTCGGAAGCCGAGATCCTGGACGCGCTGAAGGACGTCAACCCCATGCACAAAGGCTGGACCGTGCGCAGCATCACCGACTTGAACAAGGTCGAGCGCAGCGTCGAATATGGCTCGCATATCATCCACAGCATGGAGACGGGCGAGGCGCGGACGATCTACGGCAACCTGCCCAACAACAGCATCATCGACAACTTGCCCGCCGGCTGCTGCGTGGAAGTTCCCTGCCTGGTGGACGGCAACGGCATCCAGCCTACGCGCATCGGCGCCATCCCGCCGCATCTGGCCGCGCTGATGCAGACCAATATCAATGTGCAGTCGCTGACGGTTGAGGCGGCGCTGACCGGCAAGCGCGAGCATATTTACCACGCCGCCATGCTCGATCCCCATACCGCGGCCGAGCTGACGCTGGACGAGATCTGGTCGTTGGTGGACGAGCTGATTGAGGCGCACGGCGACTACTTGCCGCAATACGCGTAGGGGCTACCTGTCAGGTCGTCCGCCGCCCGCCCGCGTCGAATTCTGTAGGGGCGAGCCTTGGCTCGCCCATCGCTTGCCGCGCCAACCCTCACAGCACATGCCGCGGCGAACGCAGCGTGTCGCGGTCCGTCACGATGACATAGTCCCGTCCGCGGATATGCGTCACCGGATAGTCGTCGCCGGGCGCGCCGAAGAGCGCCAGCCGCAGTACCGTATTGGCCCAATCCAGCGCGATGCCGTTGCGGCCATAGAGCCGGATGCACCGCGCCGCCAAAATCTCCCGCAGGCCCAGCGTGTAAGCGTAGCGCGGGAAGCTGGCAAGGTTGCCGCCGACCTGCGCGCGAATCGCGTTTATCGTCACTGTGTAGTCGTTCAGGCGAACCTTGCGGCTGGGCAGGTCGCGGACGCCCGGCTCGGGTTCGTTGAAGGCCAAGTGGCCGTGAATGCCAATGCCGCCGTAGCATGTGTCGATCCCGCCCAAGCTGGCGATGATCGCCGGCAGCGCGTCGATATTGCTTTGGTCGGGAAAATATACCTGTGCCGGATTCAGCCGGCAGTCCGCGGCGATGGCGTCCAGGAAGAGCGACCGCGCAATGCCCTCGAAGCTCAAGGGATGCGAGCTCGGCAGCACCGCGCCGGCTTCGTTGCAGTATTCGTCCATGAAGAAGAAATGGCAGTCGCGCAGCGAAAGCCGCGCCTGGTTCAGCAGCCGCGCCAGAACGGGATATTGTCCGGTCGGGCCCACGGGCAAGATCAAACGGGTTGGCTGCCCGGCTTCATTGTTCTGGCGAATCTCGTGAAAGATTGAGTCGGCCAGATGCCGATGCAGATCAGCGACGGTCTCGCAGACCACGAGACGTTCGGCCGCGCGCGCAATGACTTGCTGCGGGCTGAGCTGGTTGAGTTGGCGGATTTCGTCTTTGCGGTTCATAGCGCGTTTCCTTTTGGCGGGAATGCGACGCTTTTGCCACCGAGTACACAGAGCTAAATTGAGGACTCAGAGGATTGATTACTGTTCGGCGAATTTATATGCCAGATAGCGAATTTAATGCTCTGAACTGGGAATAGTCGTGAAGATGACACTTCAGAGTCTATAATTCGGACGGTAAATGACGATGACATGTGCAAGACATGCGGACGATTATCTTTCGCGACGATGATACCAGCTATTTCACGGCGCCGGCGAAGCTGGAGGCGATTTACGGGCGGCTGTGGGACGCGGGGCAGCCGGTTTGCCTGGCGGTGATCCCCTGGGTCTACGCCGATACGCGCGTCTACTGGAGCGACGGCAATCCGCACGACCCCGGCATCCCGCCGGCCTATCGCGGGGGGACGCGCAACTTTGCCGTGGCGGACAATCGCGCGCTTTGCGACTTTCTCAATGAGAAAGCGGCCGATGGCTTGGTCGAGATTTGCTTGCACGGGTATACCCATACCTTCTTTGAGTTCATCACGCACGACCGGGCGCTGATTCGCCGCAAGCTCGAACAAGGCGTCGAGCAGTTGCAACGCGCCTTCCCGGCGGCCGAGATCAAGACCTTCATCCCGCCTTACGATCGCATTTCGCCGGTCGCGCTGGAAGAGTTGATCGCGGCCGGCTTCCACATCAGCACAATGTCGCATAATTTGGCGCCGGTTCAAGCGTTGCCGCAGATTGCGGGCTTCGGCGCCGGGCGTATCAATCCGCGCCAGGCGCTCTTCGTCTGCGACGACTACCTCTTCACTCATCAGCGCGATCCGGCCGAGTCGCTGCGGCTGGCGCGGGCGGCGCTGGCGGCTAACGACTGCATCATCGTCTGCAATCACTACTGGATGTTCTACCACCCCTGGCGCGCGCAGCCGAATGCGGTTGATATCGCCGCCTGGCACTCGCTGCTGGACGCGGTCCTTAGCGCGGACGACTGCGAGGTCGCGAGTTTCGCCGGATACGCCGCGCGCGACCGGCCATAAGCAAAGCGCGCAAACGCTGGTATACTGCCTGACACTTGTGAATCGGGAGCGAGACAAACAGGAGGGGAATCCTCATGGCGTACAAGAACTTGATCGGCGGCGAATGGCGCGGCAGCGACGATGTCATGGATGTGCGCTTCCCCTATGACGGCAGCCTGGTCGGCGCGGTCTCGATGGCGGGGGCGGGCGATATGGACGAAGCGATGGAGGCGGCCGCGGCCGGGTACCAGATCACCCGCAAATTGCCGAGTTACCGGCGCTCCGAGATCATCGAGAATATTCGCGCCGGCCTGGAGGCGCGCTATGACGAAGTCGTCGAGGCGATGATTTTGGAAGGCGGCAAGAATTACAAGACCGCCGCTGGCGAAACCGCGCGCGCGCTGGAGACGCTCAAGGTCTCCGCTGAAGAGGCGCGGCGTCTGGGCGGCGAAGTCTTCAGCATCGATTGGACAGCGGCCGGCGTCAACCGCCAGGGCTTCACCCGCCGCATGCCGGTGGGCACAGTGCTGGGCATCACGCCCTTCAACTATCCCGTCAATCTCGCGTGCCACAAGATCGGCCCGGCCATCGCCGCTGGCAACAGCATCATCATCAAGCCGGCGGAGAAGACGCCGCTGTCGTCAGTCATCCTGGCCGAAATCGTGCTGGAATCGGGCTATCCGCCGCAAGCTTTCAGCATGCTAAACGCCTGGGGACGCGATAGCGAGCAAATGGCGCTGGATCCGCGCGTCGCCATGATCAGCTTCACCGGCAGCGCGTCCGTCGGCTGGATGCTCAAGAGCAAAGCCGGGCAAAAGAAAGTGACGCTTGAACTGGGCGGCAACGCCGGCGTCATCGTGCATAGCGATGCCGACCTGGCGGACGCGGCGGCGCAATCAGCGGCGGGCGGCTTCGCCAATGCCGGGCAGAACTGCATTTCCGTGCAGCGCCTATTGATCCAGCGTGATGTCTTTGAAGATTTCACTGATCTCTTTGTGGAAGAAGTTAAGGCGCTCAAAGTGGGCGACCCGCGCGACCCCGATGTCGACATCGGGCCTATGATTACCGAGCGCGATGCCGAGCGCGCCGCCGCCTGGGTGAACGAAGCGCAGCGCGCCGGCGCTTCCGTGCTGGTCGGCGGCGAGCGCCGGGGCACGATGTTCCCGCCAACGGTGATGAGCGAAACCGCGCCCGATATGCGCGTGAATTGCGACGAGGTCTTCGCGCCTGTCGTCACGCTCAGCCCTTACGACGACTGGGACGATGCCGTCGCGACGATCAACGACACGCCCTACGGCTTGCAGGCGGGCGTCTTCACGAATGACGTCAAGCGCATCATGGACGCCTGGGAGCGCGTTGATGTCGGCGGCTTGCAGGTCAACAGCGTCTCGACCTTCCGCGTCGACCACATGCCCTACGGCGGCATCAAAGCCTCGGGTTACGGCCGCGAGGGCGTCAGGTACGCGATCGAGGACATGACCGACCTGCGGCTGATGGTGCTAAATTTGGGCTAAATTCACCAAGGAGTTGTAGGGGCGAGCCATTGGCTCGCCCGCAATCGGCAGGACTAGGCAAACGATGAACCCATCCGACATTCGCATCGGCTTCGCGCCAATCGCCCGGCCGACATTCGACCTGGACCTGGCCCGCGAACTCACCGCGCAGGTCTACGCGGCGGTCTCGGCAGCGGGTAACACGCTGGCCGGCTCACAAGACTTGATCATGGACGACGCGGCGGTCGAGGCGCGCATCGCCGAGTTGACCGCGGCTGACATCGACATGCTGCTCGTGCTGCAGTCGACCTTCGCGGACAGCACGATGGCGCTGAAGCTGGCGCAGGCGCTTGACGCGCCGCTGCTGCTCTGGGCGCTGCCGGAAGCGCAAGTCGGCGGACGGCTGCGCGTCAACTCCTTCTGCGGCATCAACCTGGCCGGTCACGGACTGCGGCGGGCCGGTATCAATTACGACTACATTTACGCCGAGCCGGGAGACGCCGCGGCGCTGGGCAAACTACGTGACTTCGCTGTCGCGGCCAGTGTGAAACGCTTCCTTGCGGGCGCGCGCATCGGCCGGCTGGGCGAACATCCCGCTGGCTTCGACACCTGCCGCGTCAATCATGAGGCGTTGAAAGCCCAGCTGGGAGTAGAAGTGGCGCAGTTTGAGCTGGCGCCTTTCTTTGCGCGCGCGCGGCAGGCGGAACCGGCGCAGGTCGGCGCGCTGGCCGCCGACTTGCGGGAGCGGCTTGATGGCTTTGACGACATGGAGCCGGCGGCCACGACGGGTACGCTTGGGGCCTATGTCGCGCTGGATGACCTCGTCCAGGAAGAGAACTTGAGCGGCTTGGCGGTGCGCTGCTGGCCCGAGTTCTTCACGGACCTGGGCTGTTCGGCTTGCGGCGCGATGTCGTTATTGAGCGACCAGTTTACGCCGAGCAGCTGCGAAGCCGATGTCAACGGCACGATTACGCAGCTGATCTTGCAGTGGATCAGCGGGATGCCGGCCTTCGGCAGCGATATTGTCGCCTTTGACACGGCGAAAGACGAAGCGACGCTCTGGCATTGTGGCCTGGCGCCGCTGTCGATGTGCGATCCCGAGGTCCATCCGCAGGCCACCATCCACTCCAACCGCGAGAAGCCGCTTCTGATGCAATTTCCGCTGAAGCCGGGGCGCGTCACCATCGCGCGGCTGAGCGAAGCGACCGGCGAATTCCGGCTGGTCATCGGCGGCGGCGAGATGCTGAAAGCGCCCCCCGCGTTCACCGGAACGAGTGGCATAATACGCTTCGACTCGGGCGCGGCGACGGCCATGGACACCATTATGCGCCAAGGGTTGGAGCACCATGTCTCAATCGCCTATGGCGATCATCAGGGCACGCTTGCGGCATTGGCGCGGCAATTGGAAATGCCTGTTTTACGCCTGTGATATTTGGGCGATAATTGGCGGGACGGTCGAGGCCGACCGCAGCTATTTTGGTAACTCCATAGCAAAGGAGAATGACGATGAAACGCATCACTTCATTTGTACTGCTTGTGGCGCTCGTTCTGTCGCTGGGGGCGGCGGCGCTGGCGCAGGACATGGTCGAGCTGGACTTCATGTGCTACCAGGACGGCAGCGAGTGCGCGGTCCTTGAAGATTTGCTCGGTCGCTTCAGCGAAGCCAACCCCGGCATCAGCGTGGCGGTCAATGTCGTACCCTACACTACGGTGCGCGACCAGTTGCGCGTGCAGGTGGAGGCGGGCCAGGCGCCTGACATGGCGCGCATCACCGACTTCGCCGGTATGGCGGGCTTCTACCTGGATGTCCGTCCCTTGATGGAAGATCCGTCGCTGTTCGAGGACAACTTCAATCCGGCCATCGTCGGCGCCTTCCGCACAGGACCCGATGACAACGGTCTCTACGGTTTCGCCGACCAGCTCAGCGTGACCGGTCCCTACGTCAACGCCACGCTCTTTGAGCAAGCCGGCGTCGATCTGCCCAGCGATGCCATGGACGAGCCGACCTGGGACGACTGGTTGGCGGCCCTGGACGAAGTCGCCAGCGCGACCGGCGTACAGTATTCCATGGCCATCGACAACAAGGGTCATCGCTTTGCCGGCCCGGCCATGAGCCTTGGCGCCGACTTTTTCGACGAAGACGGCAACTTCGACCTGGAAGATGATGAGGGCTTCCGCGCCTTCGCCATGATCCTCAAAGACCTGATCGACGCCGGCAAGTCCCCGGCCGAGACCTGGTTGGGCACCAGCCAATATACCGGCGCGCAGGATTACTTCATCAATGTCGAGACGGTGATGTACTTCAGCGGTAGCTGGCAGATCGGCCGTTTCGCGGCTGATATCGGCGACGCCTTCGACTGGGTCGTCGCGCCCAATCCCTACGGGCCTGGCGGCAGCACCGGCGTCGCTGGCGGCGCGGCCATCGTCGGCTATGCGCAGACCGAACACCCGGAAGCGGTCGGCAAAGTGATGGAATACCTGCTGCAACCGGAAGTCTACGGCGAGTATGTGGGGCGCGCGCTCTTCATCCCGGCGCATCAAGCGGTGATAGAAGCCGGCGTGGATTTCCAAACCGACAGCCCGGCGGTAGCGGCGGCGCTGACCGGATTCGCCAATGAAGTGCCGAAGTTCCATCCGCAAGCGGTGGCGCTGAACCCGCATCCGCTGGCGTTCGCCTATTACGATTCGTCCAATACCCGCCTGGCGCAGTACTTCGCCGGCGAGCTGACGCTGGACGAGGCGATGTCGCGCTTGCAGGAACAGCTCGACGAAGCGGCCGCCAACATGGCCGCGGGTGGTTAGCCCTCACCCCCAAACCCCCTCTCCCATAAAGGGAGAGGGGGCTTAAGCATGTCCTTGGCGGCCTCCTATTGGGTCGCCCATCATCGACTCGCCCGTCCTCTTGGCGCTTCGGGGTATATGATGCTCAAATCTCTTCTCGCAATCTTGTTATTGATAGCGCTTTTGTCAACCAGCGCGGCGCAAGAGTCGGTGACCTTGCGCTTTCTGTGCTTCCAGGACCGCAACGAATGCGACGTGTATGCCGACTTGCTGGCGCGCTTCTCGGAAGACAATCCCGGCATCACTGTCGCTGTGGACGTGACTGCCGAGGAAGAGGTTTTTGAGCGAGAGCTAGCAGCCTATGACGCTGGCGAACCCTACGATATTTTGCGCATGAATGGTAGCTGGTGGCTCACCGGCGGCTACGTCAACTTACGGCCCTTGATCGGCGAGACGCTGATGCGGACCTTTCGCTCGGCCTACTTTGAGTTGCTGCGGCATCACCCGGCGAATACGGGAATCTACGCTTTCCCCGATGCCCTGGACATGGTCGCGCCCTTTGTCAATGTTTCGTTGTTTGAGCAAGCGGGCGTGGCGCTGCCCGATGATGGCGCCAGCTGGGACGAATGGCTGGCCGCGCTGGATGAGGTCGTCGCGGCGACAGACGCCGCCTACGTCTTGTCGGTCGACAACAATGATCACCGTCTCGTTGGCCCGGCCATGAGCCTGGGCGCGCAGTACTTCGACGCTGACGGCAAGTTTACCCTGCCTGATAGCGATGGCTTGCGCGACATTCTCACGATCCTTCACGGCTTGATGGAAGCGGGCAAAACGCCGGCCGATACCCTGCTGGGCACGGGCAAATCGCAAGAGTACTTCGTCCGCGGGGAGACTGTCATGTATATCTGCGGCAGTTGGAAAGTCGAAGAAGTAGCGGCGCAAGTCGGCGCTGATTTCGACTGGGCGATCGTGCCCAATCCGAGCGGTCCCGGCGGCGCAACCGGCGTGGCGCTGGCGACCTGGCTTGTTGCGGACATTGGGACGGACCAACCGGAGGCGGTGGCAAAGGTCTTCGAGTATCTCCTGGAGGCGGAAGTCAGCGCCGAGTTCGCCGCGCGCACGCTGACCGTGCCGGCGCGGGAAGACCTGGCGGCCGCTGGCATCGACTATCAGACGGATGACGAAGTGGTCGCGGCCGCGCTGAATGGATTCGCCCGCGAGGTACCCAACTTGCAAGATCAGGCGATACTTTTTGATGTGATCGGGGAGAGGTTTTTCTACTATGCCAAGTCGAACGAGTTCCTGCGCGCATACTTCGCCGGTGAACTCAGCCTGGACGTTGCACTGGCGCGCTTGCAAGCGCGGCTCGAAGAAATCAAGAACGGATAAGCCCCGCGCCCGACTCCGCCGTCTACAAAAAGCGGGGTCGCAGTCGTTTGCGAGCCTGCACAAAGAAGCGCCAGTGGCGAAAATATGAACAGATTTGTCGAAGGCTTCGTCAATATCTTCGACGGGCTTTTCAATCGCATTCAGCAGTTCACCGGCGTGACGGGCATGGCCTACGTCTTTCTCACGCCGAATATGCTTGTCTTCTCTATTTTTGTTCTCTTCCCCATGCTCTTTAACTTTGTTTACACCTTCACGGGCAGTGACAAACTCTTCCTCAATCAGCGCCCCTTTGTCGGCGCCGCCAATCTGGAGCGGCTCTTCGATTGCGACGACTTCCTGCGCCCGGCCACCTGCGACGAGGACTTGTTCGCAGCGGCCGTGCTCAATACCGCCAGCTTCGTCGTCACACAAGTGGCGGTGATGATCGGCGTCTCGCTGCTGACGGCGGTGGTGCTCAACGGGCGCATCCGAGCGCGCGGCTTCTTCCGCAGCGTTTTCTTTTACCCGGTGCTGCTATCGCCGATTGTAGTCGCGCTGATCTGGCGCTGGATGCTGCAGGAAAACGGGCTCTTCAACGCCGTAATCGTGGGGCTGGGCGGGGAGAAACTGCGCTTCCTGACCGACCGCAACTGGGCGCGCTTCTGGGTGGTGATGGTCAGCGTCTGGTCGCTGATGGGCTTCTACACGCTGATCCTGCTGGCCGGCTTGCAAGCGATACCCGCCGACCTCTACGAAGCCGCCGCCATCGACGGCGCCAGCAGTTGGCGCGCTTTTCGCTCGATTACCTTGCCGCTGTTGGCGCCCACGATGCTGGTGGTCATCGTCCTCTCCACCATCAGGGCGGTGCAGATCTTCGATGTGGTCTTCGCCTTCACCGGCGGCGGGCCTGGCTCGGCCACGCTCTACATCGTGCACTATATCTATAACAACGGCTTCGCCAGCCCCTTCCGCGAATTTGGCTTGGCCGCGGCCACCTCGCTGGTGATGGCGGCTGTGCTGATCGTGCTGACGGTGATACAGATTCGCGTGCAAGGCACGGGCCTTGAAGACGAAGAGGAAGGCAAAGCCAAGGGCTTGCCGCTGCCGGGCGGCGCCGGCTTGCGCGCTGGATTGGCGCGTACGCTCGGTCCGCTCTTGGCGCTGCTCCAGGCCGTCGTAGACGCGCTGGGCAACGGGCTTGGCTGGCTATTCAGCACGGCCCGGCGTCGCTCCTTCTTCACTTACGGCTATCTGCTACTGGGCGTCATCGTCATGTTCGGGCCCGTGCTCTGGCTGGTGATGTCTTCTTTCAAAAGCTCGGGCGATATCAAGCGATTTCCGCCGCGCTTCCTGCCTTATCACCAGGAGTTGGTCGCGGTCGAAGGTTACGACGAGCCGCTGCCGCTTTACAACGTGACGCTCGAAGATGGCGGGCTCGCGCAGCTCGTGCAGAAGCGGCGCGTCGGCCTGGAAGCGCAGATGATCGACCCGGCCGACCCCGACGCCGGCGTCATCAAGGTGAAGCTGGGCGACCGCCAGCCGGTAGAGAGCATCCGCTTCAGCTTCGACAATTACACGCGCGGCGTCGAGAGCTTTAACTTCTGGCGCTATCTGTACAACAGCGTAGTGGTCACGGCCTCGGCGACCATCCTGACGCTCTTCGTCAACAGCATGGCCGCCTTCGCCTTGAGCAAGTACCGCTTCCGCGGGCGCGGCGTCATCTTCATGCTGATCATCAGCACGCTGATGGTGCCGCTCTCGGTGATATTGGTGCCGGCTTTCTTGCTGATCACGGCGTTGGGATGGAACAACCAGCTGATCGGCATCATCATCCCGACCATCGGCACGCCCACCGGCGTCTTCCTGCTGCGCCAGTACATGCTGACGATTCCCGATGAACTGCTGGATTCGGCGCGCATTGATGGCGCCAGCGAATGGCGCATCTACTGGCAAGTGATCCTGCCGCTGGCGGCGCCGGCGCTGGCGGTGCTGGCGATCTTCTCGACTATCTGGCGCTGGAACGACTTCCTCTGGCCCAAGATTGTCATGACCAGCAACGAAATGTTCACGCTGCAAGTCGGCCTGGAGACCTTTCAGGGCGACTTGACGATTCAGTGGGACTTGATCCTGGCGATGACCGTGCTGACGGCGCTGCCGATTACCTTCGTCTTCGGCTTCCTGCAGAAGTACATCACGACGGGGATTGCGACCACGGGGATGAAGTAGCTGGCGTCAGTGAGCTCCATCGGAATCCCGTCTTCGCGACAGAATCCAATACAGCGCCAGTCCTGTGAGCAGGCAGGGAATGATGGCAATATCGAGCAGCAAGGCTGCAACGGGCGGATCCGGGAGGTAGCTGTAACTGATTCCCATTTCGCGAAAACTCTCGACCTTTTGCGGCAGTTCCGTGAACAAAATCAAACTGCCCAAGGCGAATGGGTTGTGCGCCAAGGCAGCCAGCAGCCAGAGCGCATGACGCCGGTATTCCTTCCGCAGCGCCGCCCACTGGAACATCACCGGCAGCGACCAAAGCAAGGCGCCGTGGGCGAAATAGTCCTCCACATACTGCAAGCGAATGGCTCGCACTGCTTCTGGCGCCGATTGGACCCAAAGTTGACTGTATTGACGGGACACATGCGGACCGAGGACATACCAGTCCAGAAGCATGAATGCAGTCGTCCCGGCTAGCACGCCAAGCAGAGACAGCGGGATCCAGTGTCGCAGTTGAATGCGGAAATGACGCCGAACCCATAGCATTTGCAGGGTCGAAAGCGCGGCGAAGAAGACGGCTCTGCCCAAGACGAATACAAGGGCATTGCCAAGCGTTACGTAGTAGGAGCTTGTGAAATCCAGCGCCAGCACGGACAGCAGAACCAACCACCAAATGAGTATCCAGCCGACGACAAATGCTACCGGGTTCGGTCGCGTGCGAGGCTCGCGCTTGGCTTTTTCCTTTTTCATGCGGTGCTGTCCATTCCGCGTATCTACATCACGGCGGTCACCCAGAAAATGCGATCGTCGGGCATGAAGTAGCTCGTTTCACTGCGCCGCGCGCTTGCCCTTCAACGGTTTCCGGTTTTGAATGATGACCACATAAAGCACCAAGCCCAGGATTATTGACGGAAATACAAAGTCAGCAGAATGGGCAGCTGTCCGCAAGACTATCCAGCTTGGGTCCTCGAGGAGCGACCTGAAGATACCGTCGCCCTGTCTGTATACGAATGCGAAAACCGGACCCATAATGACCGCGGCCAGCAACCAGAGCCAGTGATTCACAAAGCGTTTGCGCAACAAACTCCACTGAAGGATTGCCGGCATGGTCCACATGAGAACAAAGGCGAAGCGAGCCACCGGTTCCTGTTCGGGAAAATTCGTGATTAGTCGGGGCAATAACTCCAGGGCAAGTATTCCGATGATCACGCCGGCGACCGCCATCGGCGCCCAGCCTCGCAAATCTACGCCTAGGAAGCGGCGTATCGCGAGGAATTGGGCAGACGAGGTGGACGCGAACATGCCCACGTTAAAAAGTATCCCAAAGTATTTTCCGGTAACGATTCCGGTGGTTAGGAGATGGCTCATCGCGAGCAGGTAGAGCCAGCTTGCCAGGAAGCAGCCTAGCGTCCAAGCGGTGATGAAGGGGAACAACCTGGGTTGAGGCAAGTTATCGCGTTTCTTGACATCGTCCATGCGAGCCTCCCGATCCAATAAATGATCTTGCCAAGTCAATGTTATCAAAGTCCATTCGCAAGCGTCAATTTCGCCGCAAGGACGGCGCGCCTAATTCCGAAGTAACCAGAAGTGCGCCAGGCACACAAGAAAATCTCTGTGCCCTCTGTGTATCCTCATTTTCCTCTGTGGTGAAAAAACCCGTACAGTGATCGCATTTCCCTGACATTCACCACCGCCAGAATTTGAAACCGGGCGGGACGACTGGGTATTATCTCGGGTTAATCAGCTGTAGCGCGTAGACAACAGAGCATGAACAGCAAGCCACCCAAAATCGTCGTCATTGGCGCGGGCAGCGCGGTCTTCGGCCTGGGCGCGCTCTCCACCATCATTCAGCACCCGGCCATGCGCGGCGCGCAACTCGCGCTTTGCGATATCAACGCCGAGGGCTTGGCGATCATTCACCAGCTCGCAGACATCATGAACCGCGCCTGGGACGCCGAGCTGAGTATCAGCAGCGCGACCGAGCGCCGCGAGCTGCTGCCCGAAGCCGACTTTGTGCTGGTCTCGATTCAAGTGGGCCCGCGCGAAGACGTCTGGGAGCAGGACTGGCGCATCCCGCTGCGGCATGGCGTCCGCCAGCCCTACGCCGAAAATGGCGGGCCCGGCTCCTTCGCCCATACCGCGCGCAACCTGCCGCTGATCATGGCCATCGCCCGCGACATGGAGGCGCTCTGCCCCGACGCCTGGCTTCTCAACCTTGTCAATCCGCTGATCCGCCTGACGACCGCGCTACATCGGCACAGCCGCGTCAAGGCGGTCGGCTTGTGCCATCAGTTGCTCTGGGGCTATACCATGGCCGCTACCGTGCTGGCTGACCGCTGGGGCATTGCTGTGCCCGCCGGCTTCCACGTCCACACCGACGCCGATAATATGCCAGCGTTCCTCGCTGTGGCGCGCGAAGCCGTGAAACACCTGGACATCAAGGCGGCGGGCATCAACCACTTCAGCTGGGTATACGACATCCGCGATAAACATACGGGCGATGATCTGTATCCCGAATTGCGCGACCGTTGGCTAAATCATTACCGCCGCGACTTCGAGCCGCTCAGCCGCGAGATCTTCCAGATCTACGGCATGATGCCCACCGCCGGCGACAGCCATCTCTGCGAATATTTGTCCTGGGTCAGCGACGCAGCGACGCGGCCCTGGCGAAAGTACGATCTCAAATTGCAGAGTTGGGAGGGCAACCGCCGCCGCCGCGCGTCCCGCTGGCAGTTGGCGCGCGATATCGTCGCCGGCCGCGTCGCTGTCGCCGAGCTGCGCGATCTTTCGCGGCACGGCATGCTGGACGAAGGCATCCCCGAGATGGTCGCCGCCGTGCACTACGACCGGCCGCACGCGCATGAGCAGCTCAATATCCCCAACCGCGGCTACATCCCCAATCTGCCGGAGGACGCCATCGTCGAGGCGCCGGGCGCGATCAGCGCCGCCGGTTTCGTCGGCGAGCGCATGCCGGCCCTGCCCGCGCCCATCGCCGAGCTGTGCCGCCGCGAGCTGGCGCTGAGCGAGTTGTACGTTGACGCCGCGCTGACCGGCGACCGCGAGCTGGCGCTGCAGGCCTTGCTGCTCGATCCGATGGTTACAGATATTGACAGCGGGCGCGCAATCCTTGATGATCTGTTGCATGAATTCGCGGAGTATCTGCCGCAGTTTCGTTGACCGGCAGAAAGGCACAGCATGAAAAAAGTATTCGTCGTCTACGCCACTGACAACGTGGGCACGGCCGTGCTCGAGCCGATTCAAACCGGCGACCACGTCGGCTGCAATGGCGAGCGCAGCGACCTCGAAGTCGTCGCGCAGGCCGATATCGCCTACGGGCACAAGATCGCGCTGATGGACATCGCCGCGGGCGACACCGTGCTCAAATACGGCCTGAGCATCGGCTCGGCGCTCAGCGACATCAAAGCCGGCGACCACGTCCACACGCATAATGTCGAAAGCAACCGCGGCCGCGGCGATCTGGCCGAGCGCGATGCCGTCACGGCAGAGTAACTAGCTTGTAGGGGCGACATACCTTGTCGCCCGCAAGTGCACGGATGTAGGGGCTAGCCATTGGGTCGCCCGCATAAAAATGTATTCGTAGGGCCGACTCTGTGAGTCGCCCGCTGCCTAACCAGGGAGACGAAATATGTCACACTTCATGGGCTATCACCGCCCGAACGGCGATGTCGGAATCCGCAATCATGTCCTGATTCTGTCGGGCACGGTCTACGCCAACGGCGTGGTCGAGCGCGTCGCCGACACCATTCACGGCGCCGTGCCCATCACGCATGCCAACGGACGCTGCCAGGTCGCGCCCGACTTGCGCGTGACGCGCCGCTTCCTGGCCGGGACTGCCATGAACCCGAATGTCGGCGCGGTCGTCATCATTGACCATTTCAAAGAAGAGGGCATGACCGCCGAGGACCTGGCTGATGATATCGCGCCCACCGGCAAACCCATCGCGACCGTGAATATTCGCGGCGACGGCGGCTTCATCAGCGCCATCGACAAGGCCACCCGCTACGCCCAAAGCTTCGCGCGCCAGATCAGCCTGGAGGCGCGCGAACCGGCGCCACTGAGCAAGATCCTCTTTGGCACCGAATGCGGCACTTCGGACACCACTTCTGGCTTGGCTAGTAATCCGGCCAACGGCCTCGCGGGCGAGCTGCTGATTGCCCAGGGCGGCCGCATGCTAATGGCCGAATGCACCGAGTGGATGGGCTGCGAAAACTGGCTGACCGAGAAGGCGGCCAGCCCGGCCATCGCGCAGGCAATCGTCGCCGGCGTGCAGCACATGGAAGCGCGCGCGCTGGCCAGCGGCGAAGACATCCGCGGCTCGCAGCCGACCGGCGACAATATGGCCGGCGGCTTGACCACCATCGAAGAGAAATCCATGGGCGCGGTCAAGAAGATCGGCGACAGCCCGATCATCGAATACCTCGAAATCGCCGAAGCGCCGACCAAGACCGACCCCGGCAACTACGTTATGTACGGGCCCGGCATGGGCGCCGAGAGCATCAGCAGCATGGCGGCGGCCGGCTGCCAGGTGCTGACCTTCTGCACCGGCGGCGGGCACACCTCCAACCATCCCATCATGCCCACCATCAAAGTCACCGGCAATCGGCAGTCATTCGAGCTGATGCGGGACACAGTCGATGTCGATGTCAGCGGCGTCTTCTACGATGAGATTACGCTGGCCGAAGCCGGGCAAATCGTCTTTGATGAGGTCGAGCGCGTCTGCAACGGCTATCTGACCAAGTCCGAAGCCCTGCGCGACAACAATAGTTTCGCCATTCACCGCGTCGGCCCGAGCGTTTAGCCTTCGCCTTACATAAGATGTAGGGGCGACCTGTCAGGTCGCCCGATATTCACCTCCGACGAATGTAGGGGCGACGCTGTGAGTTGCCCATGATGACTGCGTGTACTCGCCCGCGCCGGTCTGTGCCATACTGCGGTGATTCCAATCGCGCGCTCCGGCGCCACGAAAGGATAACGCTCATGCGCCTGACCATGCCCTTCGGCCGCGGAAGCCTGTCCGCCGATTTGCCTGCAGGCTGCACTGCAGAAGTCATCAGGCCGCGGACCCAGCCCCCCGCCGCCGATCCGGCCGCGCTGGTACGGGATGCCGTCTACAGTCCCCTCGGCGCTGTCCGGCCTCCGCGCGCCGGCCAGACCGTAGCCATCGCCATCAACGACAAGACCCGCCCCGTCCCGCACGAACACTTGCTTCCGCCGGTCCTGCAGGGTATGCGCCACGCCGGCGTCCGCGATGAGGACGTGACTTTCATCATCGCCACCGGCACGCATCCGGGCATGACGCCGGACGAGTACGACGCCATTTTGCCGCGCGAAATCATCGCGACTTATCGCGTCCTCTGCCACGACGGGGGCGACGAGACGAATCTAACACGCTTGGGAGAGACAGCGCGCGGGACGCCGGTGTGGATCAACAGCGTCTACCTGGCCGCCGACTATCGCATTGTCATCGGCAATATCGAGCCGCATCAATTCCAGGGATTCTCCGGCGGCGTCAAGAGCGCGGCTATCGGCTTGGCGGGCGCGTCGACCATCAACCACAACCATGCCATGATGCGCCATGAGGGCGCGCGTCTGGGCGAATATGACGCCAACCCGGCGCGCCTGGATGTCGAGGAAATCGGCCGGATGATCGGCATAGATTTCGCCGTCAACGCGATTTTGAATTCGGACAAACAGATCGTCAAAGCGTTCGCCGGCGATCCCGCCGCCGTCATGCGAGCCGGCATCCCCGCGGCGCGCGCGCTCTGCCAGATACCGGTCGCCGAGCCTTTTGACCTGATGATCGCGTCGCCGGGCGGCCACCCCAAAGACATCAACATCTATCAGTCGCAGAAGGGTATGGCGCACGCGGCGTTGATCACGCGCAGCGGCGGCCGTCTGATCCTTTGCGCCGCCTGCCCCGAAGGCAGCGGCAATGCCGACTACGAGCGCTGGATGGCGGACGCGCGGATTCGCAGCCATGCTGATGTCTTCGAGCGATTTGAGCGCGACGGTTTCCGGGTCGGCCGGCACAAAGCTTGGCAGGTCTCGCGCGATGCGGCGCGGATTCACACATCGCTCGTGTCGGGCTTAGACGCGGAATTCGCGCGCGGTCTTCTGTTTGAGCCGCAGCCGGGCTTGCAGTCAGCGATTGACGCTGCGCTGGCGGCGCTGCCGGCTGGCGCGCGTATCGGTGTGATGCCGGCTGCGAATGCGACGATACCGGTGTTGGGTTCGACTTAGATAGCCGTATCTGATAGTATTCGACCATGTAAACGTTTGGCTGTGATGTTGAATTCTTGGAAGTTGCCATACTGTGGCTGATGGGCATCTTGCGCAACATGAAGCTGATGCGCTTCTTGCGATGGAAAAGCATCGAGTGCACGATGATGTACTGATCTTCCCTGCTCGAGGCAGCCGAGTGGAGGCAAAACTTCAGTCTCCAAATGGACGGAATAAGTTCCTTCTCTATGTTGGGCGCGGTTTTGCAGAATACCGCAATGTCAGTATGCACAACAGAACAGGGGAGAATGTGGTTTTGGCGCGCCTGGACATCGGTGGACCAACTCACCGTAATCCGGATGATGAAGAGATCCCATGTCCTCATCTCCATCTTTATAGTGAAGTTGACGGGTATAAGTGGGCTATTCCCTTACCTCGGGAGAGTTTTTCGCCGGCTTCTGACCCCTACCGAACTTTAGATGAGTTTATGATCTACTGCAACATTACGAGACCGCCAACGATTCAGCGAGGTTTGTTCCCATGATCGCCGAGGTGCATCAGCTCAAAGAGGACTACATCGCGTGGTTGAAAGACAAGACTACATTGCGCCAGGTAGAAGACTGGGTAGTTGTTACTACGCCTTTCCTTGACCGACATAATGACTACATACAAGTATATGTGACCGGATCGCCATCCGGATACACGATCACCGATGATGGATATACGATCTCTGACCTGGAAGCACATGGCTGCAATCTGAACAGTCCGAAACGGCAGAGCCTGCTATCCATGACACTGCGAGGCTTTGGAATTCAACAGGTGACCGAGCGAAATGCGCTACAAGTGCGCGCGTCGAAGGAGGACTTCGCATTGCGCAAGCACAATTTGATTCAAGCGATGCTTGCAGTCAACGACTTATTCTTCACTGCATCCGCCCATGTACGAAGTTTCTTCTATGAGGACATTGAATCTTGGCTTGAGTCTGCAAGCATCCGCTATACACCGAAAGCCAAATTCACTGGCAAGAGTGGTTTCGACCATCTCTATGACTTCGTAATTCCGAAATCTAGACAGTTGCCCGAACGTGTAGTGCTTGGCATGAATCGGCCAGACCGCAATAATATAGAGCGAACGGTATTCGCTTGGGAAGATACGCGAGATGCTCGCGCGGCCATGTCTAGCGCCTATGTGTTATTGAATGACCAGGACCACTCAGTGCCGAAGAGCGCTGTAGCCGCGTTGCGGGCTTATCAAGTGACGCCCGTCCTCTGGTCTCAGCGCGAATCGGTGCGGGAAGAACTCGCCGCCTAGTTGATGACCCGCAGCGCCGACGACCCCGCCCGCATAGTCATTGTCTGCGCGTTTTCGCTCTTTATCATCTTCGGCATTCGCCTGTCATTCTCCGTCTTTTTCGCCGAATTCGTGCTGACAGAAGGCTGGAGCAACGAAGCCGCCGCCGCTGTCTTCAGCCTTAACATGCTCGCTTTTTCGCTGACCGCGCCATTGGCCGGCATCGCGCTTGACCGCTACGGACCCCGGCCCGTCTTCGGCATCGGCGTTCTGCTGTTGGCGGCCGGCCTCTGGCAGAGCAGCCGCGCGACCGATTTGACCGATTTGCTGCTCTCATACGGCGTCATCGCCGGCGCCGGGCTGGGCATCACTGGTTTGGGGCCGGTAGCCTCAGTCGTAGCCGGCTGGACAACGCCGGCCAGGCGCGGCCGCGCCATCGGCATCGCTTTCGCCGGCACCGGGCTGGGCGCGCTGGTCTTCGTGCCGCTGGCCAACCTGCTAATCGCGCGCTACGACTGGCGCGGCGCCTATCTGATTCTGGCCTTGGTTTGCCTCTGCCTCCTGCTGCCGCTGATGGTCTTCGGTTTGCGCAGACCACCCGCCGCCATACGCCGCGGCCGCGACCGCAGCCGGCCCACGGCCTCGCGATGGCGGCGCTTGCCGCGCAATCCGGTTTTCTGGGCGCTGATGCTCGTCGGTTTGACGGCGCTCGGTCCCGTGCGCAGCTTGACCGTGCATCAGATCGCCTATATGGAGTTGGCCGGCGTTGAGCGGACGGTCGCCGCCAACATCGTGGGCCTGGCCGGCCTGCTGACCAGCCTGAGCTTCATCGCGTTGGGCTGGGTCTCGGATCGTTTCGGGCGCGCCGCCGCCTTCACGATTGGCTGCGCCGGGCTGTTGGGGTCGGTGGCGATGCTTCTGCTGCTTCCGACTGCCGATTCAGTCGCGGTTCTGGTTCTGTACGCCCTGTGCTTCGCGCTGGGCGAGGGCACGCGCAGCAGCCAATCAACGGCCCTGGCCAGCGACATCTTTCAGCATCAGGGCCTGGGCCTGATCAACGGGCTGATGGGCGGCATGTTTGGGCTGGGCGCGGCGCTGGGTCCATGGCTGGTCGGCCGCCTGCGCGATCAGAGCGGTGGTTATAGCGGCGGCTTGCTTGTAATTGTCGCGATGGTGGCCGTTTCGGCGGTCGCCTACGCTTACGCTGCGAGGGCGCGAAATCAGCCCTGAGGGCGCAGTGAAGAACCGCCACCGCATCCTATAGCAGGATTTCGGAAGCGTGAACAATGAGACGCTATTGGCCTGCCCGCCACAGATGACAGCATCGCGCCCGCTAGAGAGGCCGAAGCTGGCGATGGATAAGGCTATGCAAGTTTCAATGCATAGTCTTCCGCCATTTTGACCAGATCAGGAGCAGGCAAATCCAGCGCATAAGCGATCCGAATTACCACTCGCAGCGACGGGCATTTTAGCCCTCTCTCGATGTCGCTGATATATGTTCGGTGCAGTCCCGCGCGAAAAGCAAGAGATTCTTGCGAAATCTCCAACTGCAGCCGGCGAGCCTTAACCGCCTTTCCAAACGCTAAGTCAATGTTGCTCATACGCCTGACCCGTTAGATTCGTAAACGGATTTTGAGGCATATTGGTGAATGTGCTACAGACGACAGTCTGTTAGACTATTGACTACACACGAGCATTGGAGTATTGTGAATGTAGCATGAGCCGGAAACGGTTTGCGCTGAGGATTTCCAGGCCGGGTGAGGCGTTGGTAGCGTGCCCGCCTTGGGGAACGAACCATGGCTAATGCAACGTAACTTTCAGGAGTATTTCTATGAAATCCGTTACCGCTCGTTCACTTTACATCGCACTGTTAATTGTTCTTTGTGCGCAGTCGACCCGTGTTTTTGCAGAGACGCCGACGCCGTTGCCTCACAACGTGGAACTTAACGGCACACCGTGTGACTATGTTGACGCCCTGGTAGCAGCCAACACTGATACAGCTACGGGCGACTGCCCGGCGGGCGACGGCGCCGATGCGATCAAGCTACTGCAGGACATCAGCGTAACTTTTCCAGAAGCGGGCGTGGTCAATTGGAAGAGAATAGATTCAACTATAACGCTGGACGGCGCGGGTCATTCTATCAGCATGGGTCATCTAGGTTTCATCTTTCACGTTAGATCTGGCGGACGATTCACTGTCAACAATGTAACTCTTCAAGATGGCTGGAGAGGGCAAGGCGGTGGCGCAATCAGGAACGATTCTGGCTATCTGGCAATTAATAACAGCATCATCAGGAATAGTGGCGGGCTCGGCTTTTACGGCGCCGTACTAACTGTTGGCGGCGAAACGGTAATCGCGAATAGCACGTTTCAGGACAACGGCATTCTGGGCATTTTTGACGCCAAGCCCGCGTATGGCGGCGCGGTGGGCAATTACATCGGTGGCCGCACAACGATCCGAGGGAGCTCCTTCATCAACAACTCAAGCCTCGCGGGTGGCGGCGCGATCATAAACATCAACCCCAACAGCGTCATGACCATCACCAATAGCACATTCAGCGGGAATGCGGCGACGAATGACGGCTCCTTAGGCGGAGCGATCATCAACTACTCTGATCTCACCGTGACCAATAGCACCTTCAACGGCAACTCTGCCGATAAGGGCGCCGGGATCTACAATTGGCCCAATGTTGGCTCTCTTAAGCTGCGCAATAGCATTATCGCTGGCAGCATACGCGGCGGCGACTGCGAAGGCTCGCTCGCCGAGAACGTCAGTAACATTGTAGAGGACGGCTCGTGCGCCGCGGCGCTGAGCGCCGATCCAAGATTGGGCTACTTAACTGGCTCTCCAGCCTATTTTCCATTGCTCGACGACAGCCCGGCGCTGAGCGCGGGCGATTCAACGCATTGCCCGGCGACGGATCAAGCCGGCAACGAGCGTCCAAATCCCGCCAGCTCCAGCTGCGACATCGGCGCCTATGAATCTTCCGCTGTTCCAGCCACGGACACACCAGCGCCGACGGCAACGCCAACGTCGACCAGCATGCCGACGGCGACTGCAACCGCGACGCCGACAGCAACTGCCACCGAGATGCCGACCAACACGCCAACGAGTACGCCGACGCTCGCGCCAAAATCGGGCTGCATCCGGGTGGGGACGTCGACCTACTGGCTCTTCCCCGCCAGCAATTTCCTGAATGGCGCCGTCGCCGTTTACGACTCCGATCAGTGTGACTCCACCGAAACTACCCAACAGATCGGCGAAGACGGATACGCCTTCTCTGCTGATGGTCAAAGCGCGGCGGAGGCGATTTGCCAGGCGGGTCGTGGCGGCGGCGTGTACCGGGCCCAACAGCAATCCTTTAACACGTCACTCTATGCCTGTCATTACCTGCCGCCAACAGACACGCAAGTCCCGCCGACAAGCACGCCACCGCCACCTACAAGTACAACTGTTCCGCCTGAGGGCGATCCGCCGGAAGCTCCTGCAATCTTGGAGAATCCCGGGCGCGCTCACAGCTTGACGTCGGCCCAGTCTGGCGGATCGGTCGCCTTGACTTGGTCTGCGCCCGCTGACGGCGGGCAGGTCAGCAGCTATCGCATCTGGCGGCGGCTGCCGGATATGGGCGAGGGCGGCGTTCGGGTGATCGTCAGCGATACGGGCAGCGCATCGACCAGCTACGTCGATAGCGGCGCGGTGGCCGGGCAAAAGCATATCTATCGTGTCCAGGCGCTGAACAGCATCGGCGCGGGCCAGCCATCGAAGCCGGCGCAGATCGTCGTCAAGGCCGCGCAGGCTGACACGCCCGTCCCAACCGATACACCAGTACCAGCGACCAACACGCCTGTGCCGACTGATACGCCAGTTCCACCGACTCATACGCCCGTGCCGACGGACACCCCGATTCCGCCAACGGACACGCCGATACCGACCGATACACCCGTCCCCGGGCCGCCAGGCCGCGCTCACAACCTGGCGGCTGCGCAATCGGACGGCTCGGTCTCGCTGACCTGGAGCGCGCCAGCCGATGGCGGGGATGTAAACGGCTACCGCATCTGGCGCCGTCTGCCGGATAAGGGCGATCAGAATCTAACGGTGCTGGTGGATAACACCGGCAGCGCGGCTACCAGCTACGTTGACGGAAGCGCCGAGAATCGGCAGAAGCACATCTACCGCGTGCAAGCGCTCGGCCCCGGCGGCGGAGGGCAAAAATCCAAGCCGGCGCAAGTCATCGTGCGGAGTTGAAACGATGCCACACACCGTTGCGCCATGTTGCCAGATGAGGAAACAAGCGGGCGAGCCACCGGCTCGCCCCTACACGCTTGTTCCGCCGCTTACAAGTACTCGTAAGCCGGCAGCGTTAGAAACTCGCTGAACTCTTCAGCGCGGATCATCTCGTCGAAGAGTTGCATCGCCCGCTGATAATGACCGCTCTCGAAGCGCGCATCGCCGACCTCGCCGCGGATGGCGTCCATTTCTTCTTCCAGCAGGCTGCTGTACAGGTCCACAGTCAGTGGCCGCCCGTCGGCCAGCGAGGCATTATGATGCAGCCACTGCCAGACTTGCGCGCGGCTAATCTCGGCGGTGGCGGCGTCCTCCATCAAGTGGTAGAGCGGCACACAGCCGTTGCCGCCCAGCCAGGCTTCCAGATACTGGATGCCTACTTTGAGGTTCAGCCGAACGCCGGCTTCGGTGATATCGCCGGCGCTCGGCGCCAGCAAGTCGCTCGCCGAGACTTCAACATCGTCGCGCTGCCGTTTCACTTGATTGGCGCCCGGCATGTATTCATCGAAGACATCTGTGGCGATTTGCACCAGGCCCGGGTGCGCCACCCAGGTGCCGTCATGCCCGGCTTTCGCCTCGCGCAGCTTGTCCGCGCGTACCTTGTCCAGCGCGGCTTGATTGCGCGCGGCGTCATTGCGAATGGGGATCTGCGCCGCCATGCCGCCCATGGCGTGGGCGCCGCGGCGGTGGCAGACTTTGATGACGTAAAGCGTATAATCGCGCATGAAGGGCACGGTCATCGTGACCTCTGCGCGGTCGGGCAGCAGGTAATCGGTGTGATTGCGCAACTTCTTGATGTAGCTGAAGATATAGTCCCAGCGCCCGCAATTCAGCCCGGCCGAATGTTGGCGCAATTCATACAGAATCTCTTCCGCCTCGAAGACCGCCAGGATGGTTTCGATCAGCACCGTCGCCTTGATCGTGCCTTGTGGGATGCCCAGCGCGTCCTGCGCGAAAACGAAGGCATCATTCCACAGGCGCGCTTCCAGGTGGCTCTCCAGCTTGGGCAGATAGAAGTAGGGCCCGGTTCCGCGTTCGAGGGCGGCGCGCGCGTTGTGATAGAAGTAGAGGCCGAAATCGAATAAGCCGCCCGGTATCGGCGCGCCGTCGACCAGGAAGTGGCGCTCGTCAAGGTGCCAGCCGCGCGGCCGCACCATCAGCGTCGCCGTCTGCTCGTTGAGTTGATAGAAACGGCCGTCGGGATTGGTAAACGTAATTGTGCCGGCGACGGCGTCGCGCAAGTTGATCTGCCCCTGAACCATATTGTCCCAGGTGGGTGAGTTGGCGTCTTCGCAATCGGCCATGAAGACTCTGGCGCCGCAGTTGAGCGCGTTGATGACCATTTTGCGGTCGGTCGGCCCGGTGATTTCCACGCGGCGGTCTTGCAGGTCGGCCGGCACGGGCGCGACGCGCCAGCTCCGGTCGGCGCGGACGGCGGCCGTTTCGGGCAGAAAGTCCGGCATAACACCGCTGTCGATTTCGGCTTGGCGCTCCTGGCGCAGTTGCATGAGCTCGTCGCGGCGCGCGCTGAATCTGCGCGCCAGCGCGGCCAGGAAGGCGATCGCTTCGTGGCTCAGAATGTCTTCATATTCGGGCCGGAGCTCGCCTCTGATGTCGACGCCGGGGACGCTTTCATTGCGGGACATGGCATGGAATCCTTATGAGTGATTAACGGGTGCGGTCAGATTAGTGATTGTTCGCAGCGGTTCGTTGCGGCTGTGCGCGACTCTTTTCACCATGCTGTAGGGGCGGCAAGATGTGCCGCCCAAGAGATAGGAGATCAGCCGGCGGGCGTTTCGGCGAAACGCCACTACAACATGCTGGTAAATCAGAATTCGCATCACAGACTTGGAACAACTGAGCAAGGGTAATCTAACATGGCAGCGCCTTGGCAACAACCAGGTTTTCTTGAGGAGACAAACTGGTAGCAAGGCAGATAGCGGCGCGCGAGAAAGAATTGTGGCTTGGCGACCGCTGGCGAGATAGAATCGGATAACGGTCGCTGCCAGCGTCTCGCGGAAAGCAGGAAGAATCATGCGCCTTCGTTTGATCATTGTCATGGTAGTTTTGCTCAGCTGCGCGCAGTTGGTGAACAGCCGCGATAGCAACTTGCGGTCGTGTACGCAGGCGGAGCTTGCCGCGCTTGCCGACATGCGGCCGGGCTTTGACGCGCTGATCGAGCGTGGGCGGATCATGCAGACTCGCGCGGACTATAGCGCAACCATCGAAAGCTATTTTGCCTGGCGCGAAGATCTGCGCCTGCAGATGCCGCATTGCGCCGAGTTATTCGAGATTGCTTTGCTGATGAATCAAATCGCCAGCAATCAAGTCGCGAGAGCCGTGCTCGACCGCGCGCTGCAAATCGAAGGTCTGTCGACCAAAGCGAATCCATTTGTATTTGAGGAATACGGCGACGGCAGTCTGCCCGACCAATTGACGGCGCGTATCGAAACGGCAGAAGCGATGCTGGACGAAGCCGAGCGGGATTCGCCGGTAGAACGCGGCTTGCCGCCATGTACGGATGCCGAGCTGGAAGTCTTCTACGATGAAGTTTTCGACCGCTACTTTGAACAGATCGAGACTATTGCCGACGAAACCAGCTTAGCCAATCTGCTGGAAATCATCGAGGCGCAGCTTCCGTGGCGCGCGGGTGTATGGGCCCGCCTGCCGGCGTGCAAGGATATGTACGAGCTAACATGGCTAATGACGCAAACTGCCGGTGATATGGTCACGCTCTTCGCGTTTTATCTCGCTGATATGAAGGCGCAATATGACCTGTACTATGAGGAGACTGCTCGACTTTCAGCGACAATCGCGGAGATGTCGCCCGCGTTTCTGGGCGAAGCGACAGCCGATGTCGCGCCGCTGGAGAGCGCGCTGCCCGGCTGCGCGCGCTCTCAGTTCATGGATTTCGTCGATGTCATTGTCGAATATGCTGAACTGTCAGCCGCCGCTGCTGAGGTGGCGTCGGTTGACGATGTGGTTGCCTTTGGACGCCAGCAATATGAGTGGCGCGAAAGGCGACTATCGGATTTGCCGCGTTGTGCCGAAGCATTTGAGCTGGGTCTCTTGATTAACCAAGCTACCGGTGATGTCGTCCTGGCAATGGCATTGCTTCTTGCCGGCGTCGATCAAGACGAGATTCCCCACATGGCGGCTATGCAGGCTGGATCGGCGCGGATGTCCGCCCTTGTGACGCCGATCATTCAGGGCGAGCGCGCCGGGGGCGATTCGCCCGTCCCCGGTCTGTTGCCCCAATGTACTGACGCGCGGCTCGCACTCATCACGGACGAGATTGAGCCGGATTATTGGGCGATAATGGAGGCCAGCGCCGCTGTCGAAACATTCGATGACTTGCTTCGCCTGGGCAGAATGCAGATCGAGTTTCGCGAAAGCGTCTGGCGCCGCCTGCCGGCTTGCGCCGAGGCCTACGACATCGCCTGGCTGATGGTTCGCGTTACCGGTGACGATATGATTACCTGGGCGCTTTTGGCTGCTGGCGCGGCCGAAGACGAGATACCTTATAATGCGCCCGTTCGCGCCAATATGCGGCGGCTGGCTGACATGCTCAGCGCGATAAAGGGCGCGGCGCAAGACACTGAAGGCTAGTTCGCAGGATTAGTTTGCGCGTAACGCCCATGACTTGCCATACTGCCTTTGGCGACTCGGACGATGCGCGGATCTGCCCGTCGGCTGTGAAACGAGGATAATCGCCAGCCGCGCCCGCGCCCTTCATCCGTTACCGTTGCGCATAGGCCGTACATAAACTTGTGGTTCCGCATCAAGCCTGTGTTATAATCTCGGCTGTTTCGTCAAACCATTGAGATTTGGAGATAAACAGATGAGAAGCAAACCACTTATTCTGCTCTTGCTTGCGGCCTTGGTACTGGGATTGGCGGCGCCGATGGCTGTCGCACAGGATACGCAAACCCTGACGGTCTCTATCTGGGGCTTCAACCTGGATGTCCTCGAAGAAAATGTCTTCGCGCCCTTTGAGGAAATGCACAATGTTGACATCGTGCTGGATACCGGCAACAACTCCGATCGCCTGGCGCGCCTCCAGGCCGAGGGCGAAAACACCACGATTGACGTCGTGCACTTCGCCACGCAATTCACGCATCTCGCTAGTGAAGCAGGTTTGCTGCAGCCCTACAACCCAGACCTGCTCGAAAACCTGGACGAAGTCTACGATTGGGCGCAGGACCCGTTGGGCAACCAGGCCGGAGCCGGCTACACCGTCAACAGCCTCAGCCTGATCTACCGCGCCGATCAAATTGAAGCCGGCATTTCGTCCTGGGCCGACTTGCTGCGCGATGACGTCGCCGGCTATGTCAGCATTCCCGAGATGTCCACCACCTTTGGCCCAGCCGCGCTCATCATGATTGACCGCGCGCTGGCGATGGCTGACATGGAGGAGGGCGAGGCGGAAATCAACTACGACGCCGATCTGGCTTGGGAAGCCTTGCCTCAACTGGCCGACAATCTGGTGACCACCTATATTCGCAGCTCGGAACTGACGACCCTGGTGCAGGAAGAAGAAGTGTGGGTTGCGCCCTACGCCAGTTTTGCCATCGGCAACCTGATGAATACCGGGCATGACCTCAGCACGGTCGTTCCGGAAGAAGGCGTCGTCGGCCAGACGAATATGATCAGCATTACGGCCGCCACCGACAAGGTGGACCTGGCGCACGCCTATATCGACTGGTTCATCTCGCACGATGTCCAGGAAGCCGAAGCGCTTGACCTGATTGATTCGCCCGTCAACGCGACGGTCGAGTTGCCGGAAGACATTTGCGCGCTGCTCACCTGCGGCGAGATGCTTGATACCATGATCGTGCTGGATCAGGCTGAAGTGTCGGATCGTCTGGCGGACTGGTTAGAGCGCTGGAATGAGGTCATGGTGCGCTGACGCACGCCGTCGGCGTTTTGACGAGAATGTGCTAAGGGGGCCATCGCGCCCCCTTATTCAATCATGATTCGGCGACCCAATCAGAATCGCAGCATCATCGTGCTGGTCGCCCCCGCATTTATCTTTGTACTCGTCTTCTTCGTCCTGCCTCTGATTTTCCTGCTCTCGCAAAGTGTCTTGCCGGGAGACGGCGGCTTTACGCTGACCGGCTACGCCGACTTCTTTGAGAGCCGCGTATCGCGGATCGTCTACCTGCGCACGCTAAAGATCGGCCTCATCGTCACGGGCATCAGCGTGCTGATGAGCTACCCGGCCGCGTTCTTGCTGGCGCGGATGCCCGCACGCCGCCGCTCCTTCTTGATGCTGCTGGTGATTCTGCCCTTGATGACCAACGCGGTAGCGCGGACATTCGCCTGGCTAATTATCTTGGGGAAGCGCGGCATGATCAACCAGACGCTTATGTCGTTGGGATTGGTCGAGACGCCCGTACGCTTCATGTACACTGAAACTGCGATCGTGCTGGGCCTGACGCAATTGTTTCTGCCGCTGATGGTATTGCCCTTGGTGAGCGCGATGGAAAATATCCCGGACGATGTGCTGGAAGCGGCGCGCAGCCTCGGCGCCAACCGGCTCACCACTTTCGTGCGAATCGTCGTGCCCCTGTCATCGGACGGTCTGGTGCTGGGTGCGACGCTGGTATTCACCGGCTCGGTAACCGCCTTCGTCACGCCGGCAATACTCGGCGGTTCGCGTCTGCTGATGATGTCAACGCTTTTGCGGCAAAAGTCGGTGGCTATCTTCGACCAACAGGCGGCCGCGGTTATCGCCGTGGTGATGATCTTGACTACGCTGGCGGTCAATCTGCTGCTGCGCGTCGGGCGCGTGCGTCAGGTCTAGGAGCGAGCCGGATGGTATCACGCTGGATGTACATTAGCCTGGTCATTCTTTATAGCTTCTTGATCGGTCCCTTCATCATCATTTTCATGGCGAGCTTCGGCGCCAACGCGAACCTGGCCTTTCCGCCGCAGGGTTTCACACTGGATTGGTTCGCGAATGTCTTCGAGAGGTCCCAGTTCATTGACGGCTTCTGGGTCAGCCTGCGTCTCGGTCTGCTAGCCACCATAGCCTCGCTGATTATGGGCATACCGGTGGCTTATGCGCTGACGCGTTTCCAGTTCGCCGCGGCCGGCCTGGTGGAAACGGTATTTTCTGCGCCGATACTTGTGCCGGGTCTGGTCATCGGCTTTGCGATGCTCAAGTTTTACGTTCGATTGGGCGATTTAAACGTGTTGACGGTCTTGTTCATCGGCCATACCGCGATACTCTTCCCCTACAGCGTGCGGGTCATTTCGGCCAGCTTGCGCAATCTTGACCCCAACGTAGAAGACGCCGCCATCAGTCTTGGGGCGAGCCGCCTGCGCGGATTTCTGCTGGTTGTGCTGCCCAATATGCAAGCCGGGATCGCGGCCGCGTTTGTCCTGGGCTTCATCACTTCATTCAATAATGTCCCGGTCTCGCTCTTCCTTAGCGGCCCCGGCGTGACCACGCTGCCTGTCGCAATGTTCAGTTATCTCGAATATCACTTTGACCCGACCATCGGCGCCCTCTCGACGCTGCTTGTCATTTTCACCATCGCGCTGGTGCAGACAGCTGAACGCTTACTCGGTCTATCACAGTTTGTGTAGCTTATGCCACATTTGGAAATCCATGACCTGACGGTATCGTACGTGAAGGACCAGCCAACGCTGGAGCGGTTCAACCTGGGTGTTGAGCAAGGGGAATTGCTGTCCTTGCTGGGGCCGAGCGGCTGCGGCAAGACGACGACCTTGCGCAGCGTCGCGGGCTTCATTCAACCCGATGCCGGCCGGATCGTCATTGACGGGCGGGATTATACGCGCCTGCCCCCCAATCAGCGCGATATTGGTCTGGTCTTCCAGAGCTATGCGCTGTTTCCGCATCTCAGCGTCTTCGACAATGTCGCCTTTGGCCTGCGGATGCGGCGTGTTTCCCGGAACAAGGTCCGCAGCCGCGTCACCACAGCGTTGGAAATGGTGGGATTGGAAGCCTTTGCCAAGCGCCGTCCGGCGCAGCTTTCGGGCGGCCAGCAGCAGCGCGTCGCCCTCGCCCGCGCCACCGTGATCGAACCGCAAGTGCTACTTCTTGACGAACCGCTGAGCAATCTGGACGCGCGCCTGCGGGTCGATATGCGGCAAGAGATTCGGCGTTTGCAGCAGCAACTCGGCATCACCACCCTCTACGTGACCCACGACCAGGTGGAGGCGATGAGCATCTCCGACCGCGTGGTGGTGATGAACCAGGGCGAAATCGAGCAGATTGGCACGCCCGAGAGCATTTTTGCGGCGCCGGAAACCGCCTTTGTGGCAGACTTCATGGGCTTCGACAATCACTTTAGCGCGGCGGTCATCGCCTTGCGGGATAGCAAGCTGACGGTGGAATGGGGCGGCGCGCCCATTGAGCTGCGTTGGCGCTCCAAGATCGGGTCGCCTCAAATCGGCGACCGGGCGGAGGTTTTCTTTCGCGCTGACGATGCCAGCTTGACCGCGGGGCGGGATGCGCATGGTCTCGCCGGCGAGGTCATCCTGAGCACCTTTCATGGCACGGAGTTGCGCTACCTGGTCGACACTGAAATCGGAGAATTCAGCATCATGCAGGACAGCGCCAGCGAGCGCTACGCCCCCGGCGCGGCGGTGACCGTGCAGCCGCATACGGGTAAGTGGATCGCCATCTTTGGTGAAAGGGAGCAGCCGGCATGACCGACTCGCAAACAGCCGAAATCCAGAAGCATATTCGCTGCGCGCCCGGGGATGTCGCCCGCAGCGTGCTGCTGCCGGGCGACCCGGCGCGCGCCCATCGCATTGGCGAACAGCTTGAAGACGCCCGCTTGGTCGCCGAGAATCGGGAATATGTGGTGATCACGGGCAAGACCAACGGGGTCGCCGTCAGCGTGTGTTCGACCGGGATCGGCGGCTCATCGGCCGCTATCGCCCTGGAAGAATTAAGCAATGTCGGAGCGGAGGTGTTTATTCGCGTTGGTTCCGCAGGTGGGCGGCGCGCGGACATACCGATCGGCTCGCTGGTAGTGGTGACGGCTGCGTATCGCGGCGACGGCGTTTCGGACGAATACTTGCCGCTTGGCTTCCCGGCAGTGGCCGACCTGGATGTCAACAACGCCTTGATCCGGGCGGCGAAGGAACTCGGGATTAGCGCCTTCAGCGGCATCGGGACAACGCGCAGCGCCTTTTACGCGCGCCATCCGGAGCTCAACGAAACGTTGCGGCGTGCCGGCGTCGTCGCTGCGGAAATGGAAGCGGCGACGCTGTTTATCGTCGGTACGCTCCGCGGGGCGAAAGTCGGTTGCGTGGTCGCCACCGATTCCAATATCTACCTGGACGCGCAACCCTCGCTGGCCGAGAAAGAGGCGCTCTACATGCAGGGCGAAGCGCTGACCATCCGTACCGCGCTGCGAGCCGCGCAATTGCTGGAAGGACGATCCTGATGGAATTCGACATCCTGCTGACGAACGCGAGGATTGCCGATGTCTTCCGCTACAGGCTTTTCGAGGGCTGGATTGGCGTCCGCGGCGGGCGCTTTGTCGCGGTTGAAGCGGGCGACGCGCCGGCGGGCATCCGCGCAGCCGAAACCCATGACCTCGCCGGGCGCATTGTCGCGCCCGGTCTGATCGATTCGCATCTGCATATTGAATCCAGCTTGCTGACACCGCGCCGCTTCGCCGAAGCCGTGCTGCCCTTCGGCACGACGACGATCCTCAGCGACCCGCATGAAGTCGGCAATGTCGCGGGCGAAGCGGGAGTGAGATGGATGATCGCCGCCTCTCAGGATTTGCCGCTGAGAATTTATCATTCGATTCCGAGTTGTGTTCCCGCCACCGCGCCGGAGCTGGAATGGACGGGCGAAGTATTTGACGCCGGCGCGATTCAGCGCCTGGCGCGGCAGCCGTCGGTCATCGCCTTGGGCGAAGTGATGGATTACCGCGGTCTGCTGGGGCCGAATGAACGCTTGCGCGCGATTGTGGCGGCGGCGCGAGAAAACAATCTGATAGTCGAAGGGCATATCCCCACGCTTTCGGGTCTTGAACTCTCGCAATACCTGGCGCATGGCATCAGCTCCGATCACACCTTGACCTTCGCGGCGAAGATCCAGGAGCAAATCTCCAAGGGCCTGGCGGTCATGCTGCAAACCAAGTCGGTGACGCCGGAGAATTTGGCTGCCGTCGCGGATTTGCCTGACCGCTCGCATATCATACTCGTCACCGATGACATCGAGCCGTCGCTGCTAACCGATGGGCGGGGGCATCTGTCGCGGATTGTGGCGCTGGCGATCGAATGCGGCATGCCGCCGCTGGAAGCGATCGCCGCCGCGAGCATTCGCCCGGCGCGTTATCTTGGCCTTCGCGATCACGGCGCGATCGCCCCCGGTTTCTTGGCTGATTTCCTGGTCATGGACGACATTGCCGCCTTCCCGCCTATGCAGGTCTACGTCGGCGGTCAAACGGTGGCGAAAGCGGGCGCGATGGCCGCCCCGATCACGCGCGAGAATCCAGCGCAGCCGGACTACCCGGGCATTCCGGGAAACTTTGCCGCTGACGACTTTAAGCTGGACTGCCATGGCCGGGGCGGGAGCGCGCAGGCGCAGATCGTGGCTCTGCAAAACAGGCATTCGACTCTGACTCGTCTGGAGCAGGCGACGGTGCGTTTGCAGGCCGGGCACGCGCTGTTTCAGGCGGATGACGGACTCGCGCTGGCCTCTGTGATCGCGCGGGACGAGTCGTCGCGGACGGTGGGCCTTATCGCCAATACCGGGCTGAAGCAGGGGGCATGGGCCAGCAGCGTCGCCCATGATTGCCACAATCTGCTCGTGATTGGCCGCAGCCCGGCAGCGATGGCGCAGGCCGCCAATGCGGTGCAGAGAATGGGCGGGGGCGTCGCCGTGGCTTGGGATGAGGGCCTTATCGCCTCTTTGCGGCTGCCATATTTCGGCTTGCTGAGTGATGAGCCGGTAGCCGACGTGGCGGACGGTTTGGCGGCCGTGGAAGACGCGATGCGGGGTCTCGGCGCGCATCAGACACGCCCCTTCCTGACATTTTCGATCATGAGTCTGAGCGTCAGCCCATACGCGAAATTCACCGACAGAGGCATTGTCGACACTGAATCGCGCCGGTTGATTCAGCCCATTTCAACGGACGTGTAGCAGCGCTCGAGAAACTGGGCGGCGCTGGCTTTGAAAGCCGCCGTCGGCTATGCTTTCGCGCGCCAAGGCCAAGCAGCGGAGAAGCAGATGCCCGATCAAGAACGCGTAGCGCGATCAATGGAACTTTATCGGCGCGCCGAAGCGCTCATCCCCGGGCGCACCCAACTGATAAGCCGGCGCTCCAGCCAATTTGCGCATGGCAATAGCCCGATCTACGCCGGGCGGGCCAAGGGCGCGCGCTTCATCGATGTCGACGAAAACGAATATATCGACTGGGTCAACGCGGTTGGCGCGGTCATCCTGGGCCACGCCGACGCCGCCGTCGACAGCGCCGTCAAAGCGCAGATCGACCGCGGCAGCATCTACACGCTCAACAGCGCCCTCGAAATTGAGCTGGCGGAATTGCTCGGCGAAGTCGTTCCCAGCGCGGAGATGGCGCGTTATACCAAGGGCGGCGGCGAGGCGAACGCGGTGGCGGCGCGCATCGCCCGCGGCGTCACCGGCCGCGACCTGATTCTCTTCAGCGGCTATCACGGCTGGCACGATTGGTATCAGTCGGCCAATTATCTGGTTGATCCTGAAAGCGGCGAGTTCCCCTTCGCCGGCATTGAGCCCATCGGCGTGCCGGCGGCATTGGCGGGCACGGCCTTGCCCTTCGCCTGGGGGGATTTGGATGCGCTGCGCGACCTGCTGCGGGCGCATGATGGCGCGGTCGCGGCGATCATGATGGAGCCGATGCGCTCCGAGCTGCCGCCGCCGGGCTACCTGGAAGGCGTGAAATCGCTGGCGCGCGCGCATGGCGCCCTGCTGATCTTCGACGAAGTTTCCTGCGGATTCCGGCCGCATATCGGCGGCGCGCAAGCCTACCTGGGCGTGACGCCCGACATGACCGTGCTGGCGAAGGCGATGTCCAACGGCTACCCGATGGGTGCGGTAGTTGGCTCGCGCGCGGCCATGGAACCGGCGAGCCGCATGTTTATTTCCAGTTCTTACTGGAGCGACAACCTGGGCCTGGCCGCCAGCCTGACCACCATCCGCGAGCTGGAAAGGCGCGATTCCGCCCGCCGATTCGAGGCGCTGGGCACGGCGCTGATCGAGCAGCTGAATGGCGCGCTGCGGGAAGCTGGTCTGGCGGGCGTCTGCGGCGGCGTGTTCTGGAATCCAGCGCTGCGTTTTGACTTGCCCGATGAAAGCCTGCGCCCGGCCGCCAACACCATTTTCATCCAGGAGATGGCGCGCCGCGGCATCCACTGCAATATGAGTTTCAAAGCCACCCTGGCGCACAGGCCCGAGGACATCGAGATTACGGCGCGCTGCGCTGCCGAAGCCTTCGCGCTGATCAAAGGCGGCCTCGAAAGCGGCGATCTGCCCCAACTGCTGGAGAGCGACTTGACCAAAGAACCCTTCCGCCGGCTGGTGCGATGAGAATCGTTGACGCCGGCGTCATCACGGCGGGCGCGCCCGGGACAGACCGCGCGGTTTACACCTTTCCGGCGCTGCTGGCGTGCCGCGATGGGACGCTGCTGCTGACTTGTCGGCGCGGCTCGGATAAAGACTGCGCCGATGAATGGGTCGAGCTATACCGCTCGGTTAATGGCGGGCTAAGCTGGACGCGCATGGAGAGCGAAATTCCGCCGGCGCGCGTCGGCGGCGCGACGAGTTCACTGCGTCTCGTTTATCTGACCGAGCTGGAGGCGGGCCACTTGCTGGCGGCGTCGATGTGGATCGACCGCGAGTCGCATCCTGGCGCGCCGCTCTTCAATCCGCGCACGGAGGGCTGCCTGCCGATGGGCATCTTTTTGGCCGATTCCTTTGACGGCGGGCACAGCTTTAGCGCCTGGCGGCCGCTGGACTTGCCCGCCGATATCGGGCCGCCCAGCTTGACCAACCCCGTGATCAAGCTGCCGGATGGCGCCTTGCTGCTCTCGGTCGAGACGAACAAGCAATACTTCGACGCGAGCAAATGGTTTCAGCGGGTCGTCGCGCTGCGCTCGTATGACGGCGGGCTGAGCTGGGACGCGCCCAGCGACGCCGGTTGCGATCCCAGCGGGCGGATCTTCCACTGGGATCAGCGCGTCGGGCTGGCGGCGGACGGCGGCCTGGTCAGCTTCGCCTGGATCTACGATACCGAGACGGGGCGTTACTGTAATATCCGGCGCCGACTCAGCCCGGACTCGGGCCGGACCTGGACAGCGGCGCAGGACATCGGCATCGCCGACCAAGCCGGGCGCCCGGCGATGCTGCCCGACGGACGCGTCGTGCTGGCTTGGGTCGACCGCTTCGGCAGCGGCTCGATCCGCGCGCGCCTGGCCGCCGCTGCCCGCGCCGACTTTGACCCGGGGGGCGAAATCGTCATTTATGAGCAAAGCGAATATACGAAGCAGACGTCCGGGACTGCCGCAACGCTGGACGATATGAGCATCTGGACCTATGGTTTGCCTTACGCCGAGGCGCTGCCGGACGGCGATGTCATGGTTGTCTATTATGCCGGCGATGGGCGGGCGATGGATATTCACTATGCGCGCTTGTCGCTTGACTTTTCGGGATGACCGCAGCGGGCGATTCACAGAATCGCCCCTACACCGCGCATTTTGGCGGGATTGGAATGTGATATGGCGCGCTGGACACTGACGCAAGCCGACCGCGAGTTCATCGCGCGCGATATCGAGCGCTTCTTGCCCGACCGTATCTTTGACGCGCACGCGCATCTCTTCTGCCACGAGCATTTTGACGAGCTGCCAGCCGCCTACTGCGACATGCCCGCGCGGCTGGGTCTGGCCGGCTATTATCACTTCATCGACTGGATTCACCCCGGCGGCCGCACGCGCGGCGGCTTGTTTTTTGGTTTGGCCTTCACTGGACATCGCGAGCGCAACAATCAATTCGTGGCTGAGGAAATGCGGAAGTCCCCGCGCGATCGCGACTTCGCGCAGATGATTATCGCGCCCGATATGTCAGCCGAGGCAATTTACGCCGGCGTGAAGGCGGACGGTTTCGTCGGTCTGAAGTGCTATCATACGCTGGCGGCGGGCCATGAGCGGACCTGGGCGGCGCCGATTGAGGCTTATCTGCCCGAAAGTCAGGCAGCGGTCGCTGGCGAGTTGGGCCTGTCAATCACCTTGCATATCGTGCGCGATCGCGCCTTGGCCGACCCGCTCAATCAAGCGACCATCCGGCGCTACTGCGAGCGCTACAGCGACATGCGCCTGATCCTGGCGCACGCCGGGCGCGGCTTCAATCCCTGGCACACGATTGAGGGCATCGAGAGTTTGCGCGGCCTGGACAACGTCTTCTTCGACACATCGGCGGTGACGGAAGCTGGCGCCTTCGAGGCGATCGTCGATGTCATGGGGCATGAGCGTCTGCTCTACGGCTCGGACTTTCCCGTGAGCCATGCGCGCGGCCGCTGCGTCGCCATCGGCGATTCTTTTCACTGGATTTACGCCGATGAGTTGCAGCTGGCGGAGAAGCACGCCGAATTGCGTCCCGTGCTGGTCGGCCTGGAGTCGCTGCGGGCGCTGCGCCTGGCTTGCTGGCGTCTGCGCCTGAGCGACGGGCAGATCGAGGATATCTTCTACAATAACGCTACACAAGTGATTCCAGGAAAGTAAAGCGAATGACGGCTGTAACAACGCAATCTCCAAAATCAGCGAAAGGCGGTAGGGGCGAGCCGGTGGCTCGCCCACGCTCGCTAGAGTCCACAAATCACTTTTCGCAATACTAACTTGGACCTGATCAACTCATCATTCGGCAATCATAGCCCGGGAGGAATCCATGCCACAATCGGAACCGAGCGTTCAGAGCTTGATGGACTTAAGCGGAAAGGTCGCCATTGTGACCGGCGCCGCCGGCTGGCTGGGCTCGGCGATGAGTCGGGCGCTGGCGGAAGCGGGCGCGCGCCTGGTCGTCACCAGCCGCGACGGCGCCAGCGCCGAAGCCTTCGCCGCGAGTTTGCCGGGGGCCGGGCATCTGGGGCTGGCGTTCTCGCAGGGCGACACGGACAGCATCCCCGGCTTCGTGGCGGATGTTGTCGAGCGCATGGGCCAGATTGATGTGCTGGTCAACAACGCCTATGGCGGGCCGCCGGCCGATATCGATACCGCCACTGCCGACGATTTCGACCAGGCTTATCACACCGGCGTCACGGCCTATTTCTTGCTGGCGCGGGATGTCGCCTTGCATCTGCGCGGGCGCGGCGTCGGCGGCGCCATCATCAACATCGGCAGCATGTACGGGGTGGTGGCCAGCTACCCCGACGCCTATGAAGGCCTGGGCGTCAACAGCCCGCCGAATTATCACGGGCTGAAAGGCGGGCTCGTGCACCTGACGCGTCACCTGGCGGCTTACTGGGCGCGCGACGATATTCGCGTCAATTGCATCAGCCCGGGGCCATTTCCCAAGCTGCCAGACATCGACGAGGCGCATCCCGGCTTTATTGAACGTCTCGAGGCGAAAGTACCGCTCGGGCGGATGGGCAAGCCGGAAGAGCTCAAGGGCGTGGTCCTGCTGTTGGCGAGCGACGCCGGCAGTTATATCACCGGGCAGAATATCCTGGTGGACGGCGGCTGGACGGCCTGGTAGGGGAGGGCAGCCATGCAGATCGTGACGCCTGTTGAACAGGTCGACATGGCGCGCAACAAGCGCCTGCTCAACCGCTACCGTTTCATCGAATACGAGACGCTGCGTATCCTGGCGGCCTGGCTGCCGGCGACCGCGCGCATGGAATACAAACTGGCCATGGGGCGCTTCTTGTGGGAGGAGGCGCAGCATGTGCAGCATCTGGTTCTGCGCTTGCGCGAGGTGCAGACGCCGGCGTTCCGTCCGCCGGACGATCCCGCCCTGGAAGCGCTGATGGCGGAGGCGATCAACGCGCCGGACGCGCGCAGCCTGCTGGCCGGGTTATTCCGCGTCATCAAGCCGGCGCTGCGGGACGCTTATCGCTGGCACAGCGGGCAGACTTTCGCCAATCCCGATGCGCCGACGCTCTACGCGCTGAAGCATATCTTGCTGGACGAAGATGAACATGTGGCCTGGGCGGAGGCGGAGTTCGCCGGGCGCGCGCCGGGCGAGTGGGAGCGGTATATCGCCGCTTTGCTGGCGCATGCGGGCGGCGTCACCGGCGATGAAGCCCGCAGCGATAAACCGGCGCCGCCGTCCGTGCGCGTAACATTCAGCGCGCCCATGACCGCTGCGCGTGATGACCGCTTCGCCATCTTGCAGCAGCCCTGGGGCGATGCCGAAGCGCGCCGGCAAACTGACGAGGCGGCGCGCCGCCTGGACGAATTCGAGAATTACAGCCAGGAGATGCTGGCGGCGGAGACCGTGGCGCTGATCATCCACTTCTCGCCGGATATGCCCTGGGGCTTCATCTATGATTCGGCGCGGCATTGCTACGACGAGACGCGCCATTGCCTGCTGGGCATCGAGTGGCTGCGGCGGCACGGGCTGGATTACACGCGGGTGCCGCAGAATACGCGCATCTACGCCTGGCGCGCGCAATATGACCCGGCGACGCAATACTGCCTGCTGACACGCGGCAACGAGGCGCACGCCTTTCCCCATCGCCGCCGCAGTCTGGCGCAATACAAGGCGGCCGGCGATCAGCTCTCGGCGCAATACGTCAGCTACGATATGGCTGACGAGCGGCAGCATGTCGCCTTCGGCACGAGGTGGCTGCCGGAGCTAATGGCGCGGAATAGCATCGACATGCCGGTCGACCAGTTCATCGAGGAAACGGTCGCGCTGTGGCAGCGGGAGTACGTCTCCGGCGATTTGCCGCTGCGCGCGGAGGGCGAGGCAGGGTCATGAGCGAATCGGGCGCGCGCTATCCGCAAGCGATTCTGGTTTCCTGTGAGATTCCCTGGGGCGACGACGGCGCGCTCTTGGAGGCTGTCTTCCGGCGCTCGGTGCAAGCGACGCTGGAACACTTCAATCATCTTTACATCTTTGGCACGGCGGGCGAAGGCTACGCGGTCAGCCAGGCGCAATTCCGGCGCATCGTCGACATCTTCTACGACGAGACGCGCGGCGCTGATATTCACCCGATGGTCGGCTTGATCGGCATGTCGACGCCGATCGTGCTCGAGAAGCTGCAATACGCCTGGGACCGGGGTTTCCGCGCCTTCCAGATTTCGCTGCCGTCCTGGGGCGCGCTCACCGATGCTGAAGTCATGACCTTCTTTCGCGATGTCTGCGGCGCCTTCCCTGGGGCGAATTTTTTGCACTACAACTTGCCGCGGGCCGGGCGCTTGCTGGAGGCGCGCCACTATCGCCCGCTGGTTGAGGCGCTGCCCAACCTGGTCGCCACCAAGAACACCGGCGGCGGACACGAACGGGCCGCTGAGTTAGTCAGCCAGGCCGGCGAACTGCAGCACTTTCTGGGCGAGGGCAATTTCTTGCAAGGCTGCCTTTATGGCGAATGCTCTTTGCTGGCGACCTTCGGCGCGCTGAGCCCGCACAAGGTCAAAGCCTATTTTGCCGCGGCGCAAGCGCTAGATTTCCCGCGTATGCTGGCCTTGCAGCGCGGCTTTCACGATATGCTGATGGACCTCTTCGGCGCGCTGGCCGGCGATAGCAAGATCGACGGCGCTTACGACAAGCTCTGGGTGCGCCTGGGCGGGTTCGAAGAAATGCCGCTGCGCTTGCTCTCGCCCTATCACGGTTTCAGCGAGGCGCAATTCCAGGCCTGCAAGCGCCTGCTCGAGCGCGATTACGCCGACTGGCTGACCTCTTAGACGCAACCGCTATTCAGTCAGCATTTTGTCCAGCTCGGCACTGGCGTCCCGCAAGACGTTCATCAAGGAGAAATCGCCGCCGTAGGGGATCATCAGTGAACCCTGCCGGCGATAGCGGTCGACCTCGTCGATTGAGGCGGCGGTTCTGCCCCAGACTTTATGATGCTTGTCGCAGGCGGCCGCCACTTGCGCCACGGCTTCGTCCATGCTCAGGCCGATTTCGGGGTAGGTCTCGAGCCGCAAGCCCAGATCGCCCGGGCCCACGAAGAGCGCGTCGATGCCGGGCACGGCTGCGATTTCCTCAGCATTGGCGACCGCGTCTGGCGTTTCGATTTGGGCGACGATGAAGGTCTCGCTATTGGCATCCTCGATGTAGGTGCTGTCTGGTATCCAGGTATCGCCGCCGAAGTTGCAGTCGAGCCCGGCGCCATCCAGGCCGCGATTGCCGATTGGCGGGAACTTGGTCGCCGCGACAATTTGCCGCGCCATCTCGGCGTCGTCGACGAAGGGGATCATCAAACCGGCGGCGCCGTCTTCCAGATAGCGGTACAGGCGGGTGCGCTGCACGGTCGGCGGGCGGATCATGCAGTCGATGTCGTAGAGATGGCATAGCGCCAGCAGGTGTTGGATTTCGCGGGCGTCGAAATTGCGATGCTCCATATCCAGCCAGATGCCGTCATACTTGAAGTGCGCGGCGTAACGGATGAAGAAGGGCAGCACGTGCCCCATCCCGCAGAAACGCGCGAATTGACCGCCCCGCCATTTCGCCAGAACTTTGCTTTCTCTCATGAGGTCCCTCTCTATCAGCCTGGAATCCGCATCACATAATTCGCCGGCGCGCCTGCGGCCGGCGCTTAAGCGTCCCGGTGCATATAGCCGCCATCGACGCGCGTGATCGTGCCGGTGATGTAGTCCGCTTCGTCGGAACACAGGAAAGCGGCCGCGTTGCCGATATCAGCCGGCGTGCCCAGGCGCCCCCAAGGCAATGCGCGGCCGCCCTCGGCCAGCGCCTCCGCGCCGAAAGTCTCGTGTTCGCCCGGCGTGTCGATCCAGCCCGGCTCGATGACGTTGACGTTGATTTTGTGGTCGATCAGTTCGCGGGCGATGGACAGCGCCATGTGATTCAAGCCAGCTTTGGCGGCGTTGTAGGCGATGGCGTTTTGCAGCGGTATTGAGGCGTGCACGCTGGAGATGAAGACCATCTTGCCGCCTTTTCCCCGTTCAACCATGTGCCGCGCTGTCAGCTGGCTCATATGAAAGCCGCCAAACAGGGTCCCGCGGATGACGCGCTCAAATAGCTCGGGATCATAATCGAGGAAGCGGCCGCGCCGGCTGTAAGCGGGGTTGCTGACCAGAATATCAATACCATTAAGCTGGTCCAGGCACCGGCGCAGCAGCGACTCGCAACCGGCGCGGCTGAAGACATCGGCCTCCAGCCCAAACGCTGTACCGCCTGCGCTCTCGACTTCGACGACCGCCGCAGCCAGGTCGGGGCTGCCGGGTCGATCGTTGAGCGCGACAGTCGCGCCGCGGCGCGCCAATGCCAGGGCGCAACCCTTGCCGATGCCGCGTCCGGCGCCGGTGACCAGCGCCGTCTTGCCGAGCAGGCTCATATAAAATCCCCTTCACTCGCCGATCACGATCCGCTGACCACTGACGCTGCTTGCTTTCACCGCGTCGAGGCAGCGCAAAATCTGAACGCCGTCGCGCAAGGAATGATACCACGCCTCGCGCGTATCCAGGCAAGCGAGAAAGGCGCCAAATTCGTCAATATAGGCTTGCTCAAAGCTGTAGCCAGGCGGCGGCCGGGTCTCGTCGATTTGGCCGCTGGCATTGAGATAGCGCCGGGCGCGGGCTTCCGGCAGCAGTTCAATGTCGATCACGCCGCGCGCGCTGACGATGCGATAGCCGTAGACTTGGCGGTCTTGCAGGAGATCGAGCTGCAGCGTGACGGCTGTGCCGGCGGCGGTTCGAGCCAGGATTTGCAGGTTATCCGGCCCCTCGATTTCAAGCGCGCCTGAATGCTGCGCCTGCGCGTATAGCTCGGCTACGCGCGAGTCCAACATTGTGTAGAGCGTGCCCAGCTCTTGCGCGATGACGCCCATGATCTGCGTCTCGTCGTAAAAGTCTTGATATCGCTCCCAGGGATGCCAGTTGGGCAAGTAGTTGCCAAAAACCATCTGCCAGGTCACGGGCGCGCCGAAGCTGTCGTCGTCCAGCCAGGTTTTCGCCTGGCGCATGGCCGCGTGCCAGGGATTGTTGATGCCAAGCGCGGCCACAAGTTTGTACTCGGCTGCCAGGGCGAGCAATTCATCCGCGCCGTCGAGGCTGTCGGACAAAGCGATTTCGCAGAAGAAATCTTTCCTGGCGCGGGCCGCTTCCAAGCAATAGCGCATGTGATGCCTGGTCGGCGTCGAGACGATGACGACATCGGGATTCCAGGCCCAACCCGCGGTCAGGTCATCCACGCTGGTCACGGCGTAGCGCTGCCAGCTCTCGGCGCGGCGGTCGGCGCGCCCGTCAATCAAGCGGATGTCGCTCGCCGGCACGCCATGCGCCAGCAAGCAGCGAATCCGGCGCTTGCCCATGGAGCCGCCGCCGATGATCAAATAGCGCCTGTCTTTAGTCACGCTTGCCGTCCGTTCCCGCAAGGGCGGTCGCATCAAGATGATTCTTTACCACCGAGTACACCGAGGACACAGAGTTTAGGTTCTTTAGTCTAGTATTCCGCTTAATTCATTGCCTGAAATGGGAGGCTTGCTTTTACCTTGACGTTAAACGTTCCTACCGCTAAGAAGTCTTGCGACATCATGTCGCGAAACCACTGGTCAATGGCATTTCTCGGTGCTCTCGGTGAACTCGGTGAACTCGGTGGTTCAAGTTCAGCATGAATATTGTGACCTTGGCGGATGTCAATGTTGGCGCGATTGTCCTGTTGGTCCAGCCGGAATACTTGACATCGCCCGCCCGCGCGTTATAATCTTATTCTACTCATGCGACTGGTCTGACTAGCTGATGTGCCATATTATGTCAGCTTTGCGGCCGATGTCAAATCCGCTCGCTTGCCAGCCGCAGTCGCAAAAGTCGCGCTTGAGAGAGTTGCAGCGAAACATGACTGAACCGGGCATTACGCTGAAGCAGCCGCGCAAGATAACCTTGGTCGCTTCGATTGTGGAGCAACTGGTCGAGCATATTCAAAGCGGCGCGCTGCGGCCGGGCGACAAATTGCCCTCCGAACGGCAGCTGATTGAAATGCTGGGCGTGGGCCGGTCATCGGTGCGGGAGGCGCTGCAGGGGCTGGTCATGATGGGCCTGGTGGAGGTTCGCCCCGGCCATGGCAGCTATGTCAAGAGCAACCTCCACAGCTTCATTCCCGATTTGTCAAAGCCGGATCTGTCGGACAAATTGCAGCGGGAAATGCGCTTGCAGTTGATCGAGGCGCGCCGAATGATCGAAGTGGAGATCGCCGGACAGGCGGCCGCCCGCGCCAAACCCCAGCAACTTGAGCAGTGGCGCGCCACCTTCGCGGATTACAAGCGCTACATCAATGACTTCAGCGACCCGCGTTACTTGTCCGCGCACGCTGATTTCCATTTGTGCCTGGCCGATATGTCGCAGAATCCCTTCAACGTGATGCTGGTGAACGCCGCTATCCAAGCGGTCCCGCAGACGCTGCGCGAGCGGGAATTCAATTTCCCAAAGTCGATTGACTTGCGGCAATTGCGGGATTCCCAGGTCAGGATACATCAAGACATTCTGGACGCGGTGGCGGACGGGGATGTCGCCGGGGCGAAGGCGGCGCTGCGGGCGCACATGGATTTCGAACGCGACCTGGTGATTCAAGTGTATCCGGCAACGGCGGATGAACGCTGAGGCATTCATCGCCTGGCGAATTCGGATTAACGGCCAAATGCAGGGAGGCGCCTATACAACCTATTCAGCCGCATGCAAGTCCTCAACCGTCACGACGCAGTTCGCAAGGGCTGCGCGCACTAACTGAAAGAGGGAGCTAAGATGAAAAAGCTACAATTGCTTCTCGTATTCGGCGCCATGCTGGTGGTCCTGCTGGCGCCGGCGCAGGCGCAAGATCCGGTCACCATAACCTATTGGACCGACCCGGCCCTGGCGCAGCCCGTCAGCTTGCCGCAATTCACGCAGCTGGCGGAATTCGAGACCTGGCAAGCGGAACAATTCATGGAAATGCATCCGCATGTCACGGTTGAAGTCCGCGGCCTGGATTGGCCCGATCTGGCTACGGTTGTGCCGACAGCGCTGGCCGCTGGCGACCCGCCAGATATCCTCAAGGATTATCTCGGGCGCACCTCGGGCTACGGCGTCGAGGGCGTAACCGTTGACCTGTTCCAGCACCTGCCGCAAGAAGACCTTGATGACTTGCTGCCGGGCCTGGTTCAGCTCTACACCATCGATGGCGCGCTTCACGCCATGCCAACCTACTTCTGGAACCACGCCATGATCGTCAACAAGGCGCTCTTCGATCAAGCTGGCCTCGGCGACATGATCCCCGTGGACGACCGCGACTGGACGCTGGATGAGTTCTACGCGGCCGCGACCGCCATCAAAGAAGCGGGCATCGGCGTCGACTTCCCGTACACCTTGCAGGTCGCGTCCGAGCAGGGCGATTACGATTTCCACGCGTTTATCTGGGGCGCCGGCGGCGAAATCTGGAACCCGGATTGCACAACCGGCTTCGACAACCCCAAGACCCTGGCTGGCTTGGAATTCGTCAACAAACTCTACCAAGAGGGCTTGATCAACTCCGACGCCACCACGGCCGCTTATGCCGACCAGACCAATAATCTGTTCACCGGCAAGAGCGCCATCATGGGCGGCGGCATGGGCGTGCTCAACAACACCATCGGCAACGCCATAACCAACGGTGAGGTCACGGTAGAGATGGACCCGGTCATCGTCACCTACCCGCACGCCGAGGGCGAGGTCTCCGGCTTGGGCGTCGGCCCCTCCGGCTTCGCGGTCTTTGACAAGGGCCGCTCGGATTACGAGATGGAGTGGGTCATTGAATTCCTGCTCTTCCTGAATTCGTCCGAGTCGCAGGTCACCTACACGCAGAACAATTCGCAGTTCCCGGCGCGCGCGTCGGCGGGCGTTCCCCTGGCGGAAGACGAGAACTACGCCTTGACGCTCTCGCTGATCCAAGCGCGCGGCACCGAGAATCTGGGTCTGGCTTGCCCCGGCTTCTATGAAGTTCGCATTTCGCAGCCGCCGCACTGGCAAGCGATGTTCCTGGGCCAGGAAACACCGGAACAGGCGCTGGAAGCATTGAACTCTGAAGCCGAGTTCATCCTGGATATGTAGTTGAACTAACGGTGTAGAAGGCGTCCGGCGCTGGTCGGATGCCTTCTTCGTCCCATGTAGCAGATTTGTCGGGCGAGAAAGTTTCTTGTTAAACTGGCGCTATTATTGATTCGGACGCCGGTCCGCGCTCAGTTTGGAGCGTGGACCTGCGGCGGAGTTCGTCATGCTGAAGCGGTTCTCGAAGCGCGTGTGGGACGGGCGTTGGGGTTATGTATTCATCGCGCCTGCCATGATTCCCTTCGCCATCTTCACCGCCTATCCGCTGGTGCAGGGGCTGCTGCTCAGCTTCTACAAGGCGGGCGTCAATCGTGACAAGTGGAAGTACATCGGGCTGAAGAATTACACCAACCTGCTGACGCGGGACCCGGTCTTCCCCACCGCCATCAAGAACACCTTTCTGTTTGTGCTGGGTGTGGTGCCGGCGGCGATGATCATTTGCCTTTTCGTCGCCGTGCTGATCTACCCGCTCAGCCAGCGCAAGCAAACCTTCTTCCGCGCCGCCTTTTATATGCCGGTGGTCTCGGCCGGCGTCGTGTTGGCGATGGTGTGGGTCTATATCTACAGCCAGGAATATGGCTTGTTGAATTATCTGTTTGAGACGCTTGGCTTGCTTGAGCTCTTGAACGAGGGCGAGAAAATCGGCTGGCTGGCGCAGACAAATACCGCCTTGCTGTCGCTGGCGATCGTCGTCTTGAGCTGGAGCTTGGGGCAGCCGCTGATTCTCTTCCTCGCTGGCCTGGGCGCAATCCCGGAGCCGCTCTACGACGCCGCCAAGATCGACGGCGCCAGCGGCTGGCAGGCGTTTTGGAAGATTACCTTGCCGCTGCTGCGCCCGACCATGCTCTTTGTACTGGTCGTCCTGACAATCGCGGTTTTCCAGGTATTCGTCGTCGTGCAACTCATGACCCTGGGCGGCCCGGCCAACGCGACGCAGACCATCGTCTATCGCATCTGGGTGACGGGCATCGTCGGCGCCAAATTCGGCTACGGCTCGGCCATGGCAGTGATTCTGCTGTCGATTGTCAGCCTCGTGGCCCTTGTCCAGTTCAAGCTGCTGGACCGGCAGCTTACCTGATTCCGGCCGTGGAGTAACAGATTATGGCAGAGACAACGTTGGACTACAGCCGGGGCTTGATGCCCGGAGACCAAGTCTTGCGACGGCGTTACCTGGTCGGGCGCTGGCTGCGCTACCTGGCGCTGGCAATTATCGTGGCCCTGGCAATCATTCTGCTGATTCCCATCCTCTGGATGATACTCGGCTCCTTCAAGATTCAGCGGGTCGCCCTGGCGTATCCGCCTGAACTAATCCCCAGCAACCCGGTCATGGACAATTGGGAGCGCCTCTTGATTGACCGGCCCTCAATGCGCTGGCTGGTGAACTCCTTCATCGTGGCCGGCGGCATCGCGATCTTCGGCGTCCTCACCAGCACCTGCGCCGGCTACGCCTTTGGCAAAAAGCAGTTCCCGGGCCGGACGATCTTCTTCTGGCTGATCTTGATGACGATGATGCTGCCGCGCCAAATATACATCATTCCCTTGTTTGTACTGATGAAGAGTTTCGGCTGGTTCAACAGCTACCAGGGGATGATTGCGCCCTATATCGTGTATCCCTTCGGCATATTTCTCATGCGGCAATACATGCAGTCCATCCCTGATGAGTTGCTGGAGGCGGGCAAAATGGACGGCGCCAGCGAAATACAGCTCTTCCGTCATGTCGTCTTGCCGCTGAGCCGGCCCGCCATCGGCGCCATCGCGATATTTGCGTTTATGGCCGGCTGGAACGATTATCTCTGGCAACTGGTGATGGCGACCGACGAGCTTTGGCTGACGCTGCCGGTGGGCGTGGCCAAGCTGACCGCATCGGGCGTGGGCAGCATTGACATCGGCGTCGGCATGGCGGGCGCCACCTTCGCCTTCGTCCCCATGTTGCTGATCTTCCTGGTCTTCCAGAATTACTTTATCAAAGGCATTACCGTCGGCGCGCTCAAGGGCTAGGCGGATGACTTCGGCATCGCTTCTTCCGGAGTCGAATCCGCGGGGACAACGGCTCGCCGTACCTTGTAACCGCCTGTTCGCCGGCCGCGCTAACTAGGCAGAGCGATTGATGACCGTCCCTGACTTCGCCGCCTCTTTTTTGACCTTCCGCATCGACTGGAACTTGAAACCGAGCCTGACTTCATCGCACGAGCCGCCCTTCACGCTCAACAACGCGCGGATTCAGATAGAGTCCAGCTGCAAAATCAGCGACCGCGTCACGGGCGAGGCGCAAACCTTTGTGTTGGGCGCGTCTTGCAAGACCGAATACGTCGGCGTCGCGCGCGATATGTGGACTACGCCCAACGCCGACTTTTGCATCATCTTGTCGGACGAAGCGTTCCTGATACTCAAAAGCTGGGACCGCAACAACAAAGGCGTCATGCGTTATCCGGCCTCGCTGGGCGAGCAGCCCGAGCGCCAATCCGGGCTTGTCAGCGATACCTACGAGCGCGTCAGCATCAACCTGCGGCCCATGCGCGCGCGGCCGCTGGGCAGCGCTGAGGCGATTGTGGCGGCCACGCTGGCGGGCGACCGGCTGGTCGGTCGCTGCGCATTCGACTTGCGCGACCGCTATGACATCGAGATTGACTTTCCCATCAAGACGATGAACGCCAACGAGCGCGAATGGATCTACCAGGTCGATACCGGCCCTGTCTTGTTCCCGGATCTAAACGCAGATTATCACGACTGGATCGACAGCTTTCATTTGGCTTACTTGGCCTTCAACCGCGCCGACTGGGCCGAGTTCATCCTGCAAGTCCCAACGCCGCTGAGCGAGGGCGTATCGGTGAATCACTATTCTCGAGTCGTGCAAATGAAGACGCATAACACAGTGTTTCGGGCATTGGCATGAGCGCGGACCGCATCGTCATCGTTGGCGGCGGCGTCATCGGATTAAGCGCCGCCTGGCATTTGGCGCGGGGTGGCGGCGTCAGCGTGACGCTGCTCGAAAAAGACGCGGTCGGCGCCGGCTCGAGCGCGCGCGCGGGCGGTATCATCACGGGCCATCTCTGGAGCAAGACCGGCGTCGAGGCGCGCAAGATCAGCTTGCGCCTCTTGCATGCGCTTACTGGGGAGCTCCGCGCTTATGGCTATGCCTATCAAGCGGTTGGCTGCTTGAATTTATTCGCGCCCTCCGATTGGCCGGAGCGAATGCGATTGCTGCCGCTCTACGACCAAACAGGCGTGCCCTACGAGATTCTTGACGCCGCCGAGATTCGCGAACGCTGGCCGCTGCTGGCGCCGGAGGACGGCGCGATCGGCTTATTCGATCCGCTGGGCGGCTACAGCGAGCCGGACGACTACATCCCGGCGCTAGCGCGGAAGTGCCGCGATCTGGGCGTCGATATCCGCGAGGGCGCAATGGTCACCGGCTTCGCGCGGCAGCGTGGACGGTTCACAGGCGTCTTCGTGGACGGCGTCCCGCTAGACGCGAAGCGGGTCATTTGCACTGTGCATAGCTGGACCAACCGCCTGCTGGCTGAGGCCGGTATACAGCTGCCGCTCAAGTCATTTGTGCATCAGCGTTACCTGACCGCGCCGCTGGCCGAAGCCGCGGAGCTGCCGGCGGTGAACGCCAATCCCTATGCCGCCTACCTGCGGCCGGCCAAGGGCAAGCGCATTTTGGTCGGCGGGGAGACAGCCGCCCGGCACGAGTTCGGGACGCCGCCGCTCGCCTTCGGCATGGACGCGCTCGACGCGCCGCGGGGCTTCTGCGATCGCCTGCGCGCCCAGGTCCAGCCGCTGCTGCCGGCGCTGGCGGGGAATGGGTTCACTGAAGAGCGGGTCGGGCTTATCAGCATCGCCATGGACGGCGAGCCGATTCTGGGCGCGGCGCCGGGCTTGCCGGGGCTGATCGTCGGCGCAGCCTTCCATTCGGGCGGATTCGCCTACAATCCGGTCGCCGGCAAGCTGCTGGCGGAATTGGCGACAAAGGGCGAAACTGAACTCGATGTCGCGGCCTTTTCGCCTGCTCGCTTCAGCGCCGCGGCGACTGACGACTATTTGAACTTGCGGCTGCGGCAGCAAGACGCATTCTTGCGCCGCCACTAATCTGGAGAGGCTCTGATGCGCTATCGCCAACTGGGGACAACTGACCTGCGCCTTTCCGAGGTGTCGCTGGGGACGGTCGCGTTGGGCATTCCCTACGGCGTTGGCGCGGAAGCGCCGGGCGCGGATGGCGTCCCGCCGCCAGCGGACCGCGACGCCATCGCGCTCGTCCACCATGCCATTGATCGCGGCTTGAACTTCTTTGACACCGCCCGCGCCTATGGCCGCAGCGAGAAGTTGCTGGGCAAAGCGCTGCGTGGCCAGCGGCACAAGATACTGCTGGCGACGAAGGTCAGTTGTCAAGACGACGACGGCAAAGACTTTCGCGGTCGCGACCTGGCAGACAAGATGGCCGCATCGCTGCATACCAGCTTGCGGCTGCTGGGCACGGAATATGTCGATCTGCTGCTCTTGCACAGCGCCTCGACTGAATTGCTGGATAGCGGCGCCGCCATCGCGCAGCTGAAGCGCTTCCAGGCCGACGGCAAAACACGGTACATCGGCGCCTCGACTTACGGAACGGTCGCGCCGCGCATCGCCATCGCTCAAGGGGTTGACGCGCTGCAAGTCGCCTTCAATATTCTGGACCAGCGCCTGGCGGCTGAGGTCTTGCCCGCCGCCGACGCTGCCGGCGTCGGCATCATCGCGCGCTCGGTCTTTCTTAAGGGCGCGCTCAGCTCGAGAGCGGAATACTTGCCTGCGCGCCTCAGCGCGCTGAAGAGGCAGTCCCGCGCCGTCGAGCAAGCCGCGGCCGCGCTATCGCCGCCGCTGACGCGCGAGGCGGCCGCGCTGAAATTCGTCCTGGCGCACGAGTCGATCGCTACCGCGCTGGTCGGCGTCCGCGATATCGCCGAGCTGGAAGCCAGCCTGGCGGCCGCGCGCGCGCCCGGCTTCTGCGAAGCGACCCTCGAGCGCTTCCGGCAGTTGCGCTGCGATGAAGACGAGTTGCTGGATCCAAGTACCTGGGGGCTGCCGTAAGTCCTAGTAATCGCATGTAAGGAGTTGAAAGATGTTCCCGCGAAATCGAATCGCTAAAATCGTCGAGTGCGTGTAGGGGCGAGCCATTGGCTCGCCCGCAAATCTCATAAAGTATAAGACATGATATGCATGACTTGCTTGCACTTACTATGGAGAAGAGGCCGATGAACATGCCGATAGCGGGAGCGACTGCATGAGCGAAGCGGGAAGAACAAAGGCGGACCTGGACACGCCAGCGCTGTGGGTCGACCTGGATACCCTGGAGCGGAATATCGCCGAATTGGCGAGGCACTTCGCGGCGGCTGGGGTGCAATGGCGTCCGCACATGAAAGGCATTCGCGTGCCGGCGATCGCGCGCAAGGCGATCGCGGCAGGCGCAATCGGCGTGACATGCGCCACCATGCGCGAAGCTGAAGCGATGGCGGATGGCGGCGTCGGGGATATTCTCATCGCCAATCAGATGGTCGGCCAGCGCAAGATTTCGCGGCTGACGCGGCTCTGCCAGCGGGCCGATGTCAAGGTCATCGTCGACAACGCCGATAACGTTCGAGAGCTCGACGCGGCCGCTCGTTGCCACGGCCTGCGGATTGGCGTCTTGATCGATGTCGATTGCGGCATGAACCGCACCGGGCTGCTGCCTGGACCGCCAGTGCTGGAGTTGGCGCATGCCGTCGAACGCAGCGACGGTCTCCGCTTCCTGGGGCTCATGGCTTGGGAAGGCCATACCTTGGCGCTGGCCGACCCCGACGAGCGCGTGCTGGCGACTAGAGACGCGATCGCGCGGCTGGTGGCTATGGCTGAGGCCTGCCGCGCCGCCGGGCTGCAGGCGCCCATCGTGAGCGGCGGCGGCAGCGGCACTTACAAGACGACGCCCTTCATCAAAGGCATGACGGAGATTCAGGCCGGCGGCGCCATATTCTGTGATGTGATCTATCAGCGATGGGGCGTAGAAACCACGCCCTGCCTCTTCGTGCAGACAATTGTCAGCAGTCGGCCCGCGCCCGATCGCATCGTGGTTGACGCCGGTTTCAAGACGCTGCCCATCTGGCACGCTCAACCCCGGGGCATTGGACTGCCCGCGGTCAAGAGCCATGCCTCATCGGCGGAGCACGGCGTCATCACACTTGAGCGCGCTGACACGCGGATCAAGGTGGGCGATCTGCTCGATTTCATCGTCGGTTATACCGACAGCGCCATCATCTTGCATCGAAAGCTCTATGGCATCCGCCAGGGCGTGGTTGAGGTCGAATGGGATTTGATTTAGCGCCGGGAGACATGCGTCCGGTCCGGCTTAAGGCATGCGCGTGATTCGACTGGAGCAACTTAAGGGCAAGATGCGCGTCAACGGCATCGTGCCGAATCAGACGGTCGAGCTGGTCGCTGTGGAGCGGACCGGGCCGAATTCGGTATCGGTGTACTATCGCCGCGCTGATGGCGGCCTGGGAGATATCGTGCTCTTTCGAGAGAACGAGAGCGGTCTGTCCACGCCGCCGCATGAACGTCTGTGGCCCTTTGACGGCGACGGGCAACTGTTGCGTCTCGTGTCGGAGGCGTACCGAATCCGACTGGGCCACCTCTTCGACCCGCTGCTGGCTGTGCATACCTCGCTCATCGAACCGCTGCCACACCAAATCACGGCCGTCTACGAGGAGATGCTGACGCGGCAGCCGCTGCGTTTCTTGCTCGCTGATGATCCTGGCGCGGGCAAGACCATCATGGCGGGCCTGCTCATCCGCGAGTTGATCGCGCGCGGCGATGTGCGCCGCTGCCTGATTTGCGCGCCGGGCAATCTGACCGAGCAATGGCAAGATGAACTCGGCAACAAGTTCCAGCTCGATTTCAGGATCGTCACGCGCGAAATGATCGAAGCGTCGCGCAGCGGCAACCCCTTCGCCGAAAATGATCGACTGATCGCGCGGCTGGACCAGATCAGCCGCAACGAAGCGATTCAAGGCCGCCTGGCGCAAAGCGAATGGGACCTGGTTGTATGCGACGAAGCTCACAAGATGTCGGCCACATACTTCGGCGCCAAGCTGGAGGAAACCAAACGCTACAGACTCGGCAAGCTGCTGGGCCAGTTGACGCGTCATCTGCTCTTGATGACGGCCACGCCGCACAATGGCAAGGACGATGACTTTGATTTGTTCATGAAGCTGTTGGACCCGGACCGCTTTGAAGGGCGGGCGCGCGGCGGCGCCCGGCGCGGCGACGTCGCCGATCTGATGCGGCGGATGATCAAGGAAAAGTTGCTGACATTTGCGGGTACGCGGCTCTTCCCCGAGCGGCGTGCGACATCCGTAAACTACGATCTGTCGCCGGAAGAATTCGCGCTTTACGAGAGCGTCACCCAGTATGTTCGCGCCGAGTTCAATCGCGCCGACCAACTCGAACATGGCGGGCGCAAGAGCTCGGTTGGCTTCGCGCTGACGATCTTGCAGCGCCGCCTGGCCTCTTCGCCCGCCGCGATCTACCACTCGCTGCGCCGCCGGCGGGAGAAACTGGAAGCTCGCCTCAAAGAAGAAGAGCAGGGGCCTGCGCAGGTCTTGCAACCGGCTGCGCTCAGCTTTGATGTGAGCCTCGACGACGACCTGGATGACGCGCCCGACAGCGAGGTGGAGGCGATCGAGACAGAGTTGGTCGACCATGCGACCGCGGCCAAAACCGTGACGCAGTTGGCCGCGGAAATCTCGATCTTGCGCCGGCTCGAAGGGCAGGCGCGGCGCGTCTTCGACAGCGGACGTGACAGCAAGTGGCTGCAAATGCTGAGCTTGCTGCAAGATTCGCCGGAGATGCAAAATGCGGACGGCAGCGCGCGCAAGCTGGTGATCTTCACCGAGCACCGCGATACGCTGGACTATTTGCTGAAACGGCTGACCACCGTTATTGGACGGCCGGAAGCGGTGGTCGCGATCCACGGCGGGACGCAGCGCGAGCAACGGCGGAAGATCGAGGCGGAATTCCGGCACGACGCCGATGTACAGATCCTGGTCGCCACCGACGCCGCCGGCGAGGGCATCAACCTGCAGAGCGCCCATCTGATGGTCAATTACGACTTGCCCTGGAACCCCAACCGGCTGGAGCAACGCTTCGGGCGCATCCACCGCATCGGGCAGAAAGAAGTCTGCCATCTATGGAATCTGGTCGCCGGGGAAACGCGCGAAGGCGCCGTCTATCAGCGCTTGCTGGAGAAGCTGGCGCGAGAGCGCGACCGGCTGAACGGCCAGGTCTTTGACGTGATCGGCGAGCTATTCCGCCAGACGCCCTTGCGCGACCTCATGATTCAGGCTTTGCGCTACGGCGACAGCCAGGAGGCGCGCGACCGGCTCAACATCGCAATCGACAACGCCACCGACCAGGAACGCGTCAAGCGGATCGTTCGCGATGATCTGCTCGTCAGCGGCGTCATGGACACGCGCAAAGTTGAAGAAGTCCGCGCCGAGATGGAGCGCGCCAACGCCCGCAAGCTGCAGCCGCACTTCATCAAAGCTTTCTTCGCGCAGGCCTTTGAGGCGCTCGGCGGCGCGCTGCACCCGCGCGAGGCGGGCCGCTACGCCATCAACAACGTGCCAGCGCCGCTTCGCGATCATGCGCGGGCGGCGGGCATCGGGCCGATCGCGCGAAATTATCGGCGCGTCTGCTTTGAGAAAGGCGCGATCCACCAAGACAAGAAGCCGGAAGCGGCCTTCGTATGCCCCGGCCACCCGCTGCTTGACGCCACGATCAGCCTGATCCTGCAGCGAGAGCGCGAGACACTCAAACGCGGCGCGATGCTGGTCGACCCGCAGGACCCCGGCGATGCGCTTCGTGTGTTGGTTTACATCGAAGGCGCCATCCAGGACGCAGTGCCCAGCCGCGGCGCGGATTACACCGTGATCTCGCGCGAGGCGCAGTTCGTCGAGATCGACAGCGCCGGCGCGATCCACGATGCCGGCACGGCGCCCTACCTGGATTATCGTCCGGCTGACGCGGCGGAGCGGACGAAGATCACGCCGCTGCTGGATCAAGACTGGCTCATGGGCGAGGCGCTGGAGCAGCGCGCGGTGAACTACGCGATTGAACGCCTCGTGCCGCAGCATATGGCGCGCGTCAAGGGGCCGCGCGATGAGCGCCTCGACAAGACCGAGCGCGCGGTGCAAGAGCGGCTCACGCGCGAGATCAGTTATTGGGACGGGCGGGCGGCGCAATTGCGCGCGCGGGAAGCGGCCGGCAAAGCGCCGCGCGGCCTCAACAGTCAGACTGCGCAGCGGCGCGCCGATGACTTGCAAGAACGCCTGGCGCAGCGGCTGGCGCAGATCGCGCAGGAACGCCAGCTCAGCGCGACGCGGCCCTTTGTGGCCGGCGGCGCCTTGATCATCCCCATCGGCGCGCTAACGAGCGACAGCAGCAAAAGGGACATCATCGACACGCGCAGCAGCGAAGCGGTCGCCATGCGCGCGGTGATGGCGGCGGAACGGAAGCTGGGCAATACGCCGCGGGATGTCAGCGCCAAGCGCGGCATCGGCTACGATATCGAGAGCGCGTCGGGCGCGGATGGCCCCCTGCGCTTCATCGAGGTCAAGGGCCGGCGCACAGGCGCGCGCGATGTGACGCTGACCAAGAACGAACTCTTCACCGCCTACAACAGCCGGGCGCAGTTCATCCTGGCCCTGGTCGAGGTTGAGGGCGACCACGCGGACGAGCCGCGTTATGTGCAGGGTTTCGCGTTTCAGGAGCCGGCGCATTACGAAGAGGCGGTCAAAGTCAATCTGCAAGCGCTGCTGGACGCGAGCACGCCGCCGCGCTGATTGCGTTAGCTGCCCGCGCCCCGTCGAAATTGTAGGGGCGACATATCATGTCGCCCGCAACCACACGGCGTCGGTCAGCGGGCGAGCCAATGGCTCGCCCATACACGTACTCGATTACTTCTGTGTCCTCTGTTGGAAATCTTTTTCGTCATGAAAGACGGGCGCGTCACTGGGGGAAGATTTGCCGCAAGGGCAGGCGGAAGCCGGGCAAGACATCGCCGCCGCTTAATTCGCCGTCCGCGTCAATCGTCTCGCGCTCGTCGCTGCCGCGCCGCCAGATCTCGGCGGTCTCCGACGCCGGGTCAATCAGCCAGACCAACGCCGCCCCATGCCGCAGATAGCGCCGCGCCTTGCGCCGCGTCTTCGCCCAGGATTGCGTGGGCGAGATAATCTCGACAGCAAGATCTGGCATATAGGGCGCATAAGTCGAACGCGACGGCTGCGCGCCGCGCGGCAAGCCCTCAAAGGCCACATCCGGCAGCATCACACAGCTGCGATCGCCCGGCGGATGATAACCGCATTCGACTGTCACCCGGCCTAAACCACGCGGCAACACAAATGACAGAAGATAATGCGCTAGTAATGAAGCAGCTTCGCTATGCCGTTGATTCGGAGACATCTTGACATGCAACTCCCCATCAATGAGATAGTACTTTTCGGTCGGATGCCGCGGCGATTGCTCCAGCCGCCAGACATCATCCACCGTGTAGACGCGCTCCTGAGTCGCCATCGCGGGTTCGCCTTCCCTCAGCTTCCAGCAGCCCCAGTATAACACGCCCGCGCCCCCGGCCCCGCGCCCCGTCGAATTCTGTAGGGGCGACATATCATGTCGCCCGCAATCACAGGGCGGTCAGCGGACGAGCCAAGCCCGCGCCCGGTCGAAATCCGTAGGGGCGACATATCATGTCGCCCGCCGGTGACAAGCCGGCGGTCAGCGGACGAGCCAAGCCCGCGCCCGGTCGATATCCGTAGGGGCGACATATCATGTCGCCCGCAACCACAAGCCGGCGGTGAGCGGGCGAGCCAATGGCTCGCCCCTACATACATTCGCGGATTGCCAGCGCAAGAGCGCCAAGAATCCCCTTCGTAAAAGACTGTCTATTCAGCTATATTCTAGGCAGTAATGGCTCGGAAGCATGACAGGATTCAGCCGGGCCGCCGCGACGAAACGGACACGCGCCATGCCCACAGCCAAAAAGCTCATCGAAGTCGCGCTGCCCCTGGACGCCATCAACCGCGCCAGCGCGCGCGAAAAATCGATCCGCCACGGCCACCCCTCGACCCTGCACCTGTGGTGGGCGCGGCGACCACTGGCAGCGGCGCGGGCGGTCATCTTCACCTCGCTGGTCGATGACCCCGACGACCCGGACGCGCTGCCCGAATTCGTCGCCGCGTGCCAGGCGCTGCCCGGCGATGGCCCCAACGTCAAGCGCGAGGGCGATACGCCGCGCATGCGCCTCTTCGACTTCATTGAGCGCCTCGTGACCTGGGAAGCGACCACGGACGAATCGATCATGGGCGAGGCGCGCAAGCTCATCCGCATCGCCACGAAGGGCGAGCCGCCGCCCCTGCTTGATCCATTCGCCGGCGGCGGCAGCATCCCGCTCGAAGCGCAGCGCCTCGGCCTCGAAGCCCACGCCAGCGACCTCAACCCGGTGGCGGTGATGATCAACAAAGCGATGATCGAGATTCCGCCGCGCTTCGCCGATATGCCGCCGGTGAACCCGCGCGACCAGAAAAGCATTTTTGGCCACAGAGGCACAGAGGCACAGAGAAAAGATAGTGTAGGGGCGAGCCTTGGCTGGCCCGCCCGGCGCCCGCGCAAAAGGCCCGGGGACGCTGGGAGGGGGGGGGCGCGGGGGGGGGG